>NZ_JBYSYC010000022.1:0-100284 GCF_058782875.1 Cupriavidus sp. FW305-F7
GTACCGCTGCGGAAGTATGTGTCAGCAAAGTTCAGTCCTACGGCCACGTGACGGACGCGGACCTCTCCCGGGCCCGGCTCGCCAACAGCGGCGTCCTCGAAACGAAGGACCTCGGGCCCGCCCGTCTCGTAAATCCTAACGACTTTCGCCATGTCGCCTCCTGTCTTCTATCCAACATGAAAGTGCGCCCGCGGCTTGCACATCGAGCGCGCCGGAGGAACAACCTGTGCGGCGAATCATCAGGCCTGGTCCGACTTGCCGCTTTACCATGTATGTCTTGCACTTTCCCTTTAATGACAGGGACAGGTTAGCCGGGACACTCTCACGTTGGCGCCGGCAGCGTGCAAACGGTAAGCGCGAACTAACGGCTCATGCCGTTTTCGGACGGATGATGGATATCGGCGGACTCGGAGATTTAGCGTCGCGGGAAGAACCGAGGGGTGAGGGTCTTGCGGCACAGCGGCGCGGGCGGCCGTTGCTGTGTCGGACGGTCCGCAAGGGGCTGATTGCGGCACGCACGGAGCGCGGGGCGGCGGCTCTTACACATTTCCCAGACGAGTCCGCCCATTCCAGGGGTTATCCCTAGGTCATTACTGCCATGCCCGAGCGCGACACGCGTCCCCCGTCGGTACCCGCACGCAGGCGGCTGGACCATACGTTCCCCTACCGACGCTTCGCCGACCACCTCACGGTGGCCAGCGCACGGCTCGGGGCCGATGTGGTTCGCTTCCTTCATCGTAGTGGACTCGAACCACCTACTCCTTGCCTGTCTCCCGGCGGCGCACTCAGAACTTGTGGCGCACGCCCAGCGCGACCCCCAGCATGTTGGACTCGCCCCGGCCGAGGGTATAGCTGTTGCCCAGCGCAAGGCTGTTGGCGAAGCCGTTGGCCAGCGAATCCAGTCCCAGCCCTGCATTTTTCGAATAGGCCGCCGTCAGGTAGACATCGGTGCGCTTCGAGAACGAGTAGGTGCCGATCAGGTTGATCTGCCAGGGATTGGGTATCGATTGGTTGCCGAACAGGTTTTTGATATTGTCGTAGGCAAACTCCGCGATCAAGCCCAGGGCCGACGTGAACTGATATTGCCCGCCGATCCAGTAGTAGTCGTCGCGCTTGACCATGCTGCCGTTCGCTCCCCGGTTCTGACCCCAGCGATAACCGCCCATGATTTTGGCATTGCCAAAGGCATAGCTCCCTGCAATTGCCGCGTTCTTGAAGGTACCGGTGTCGCTGCCAAATGTCGGGTTGAACTGGTCGTAGCCTGCCGAGATGCCGATGCCACCGGCGATAAAGGACAGGCCCGCGCCATAACCAGTGTCCCGACGGAACTGACCAGGCACCTCACCGTTACCGCCACCGGCAACCAGCAACGGGCTCGTCTGTGGCAAAGCCAGACCGACGCCGAATGACCAGTGCAACGATGCGGTCAGCGGACCGAATGCACCCTTGTATTTGACCGTGTTGTCTTCACGATAGTTAGGTCCCAGCAGCGAAGCGCTCGGCTCATAAGAAGTGGCGTAGAGCGCCGGCACGAAGTTCGACATCGTGTCGAACAGCGACGTGTACTGCCGGCCAAAGGCCACCTGTCCATAGTTCTTACTCGCAAGGCCGACGTACGCCGAGCGACCGAACAGCCGGCCGCCCTGCTGCGAGGTGCCAGCGTCCTGATTGTAGCCGCCTTCCAGCACGAATAGCGACGACAACCCACTACCGAGGTCTTCCGTACCTCGCAAGCCCCAACGCGAGCCGGACAAGCCGCCCGAGTTCATCCGGTAGACCTTATTGCCTATGCCGGGATTGTAGCCATTGGCCGGTGCGGGCGCCACGCCCACGTGGTTGGCAAACTCCAGGTCGGCGTCGGCAACGCCGTACAGGGTGACGCTGGTCTGAGCCAGCGCCGTACCGCATCCTGCGCCGAGCATGACCAGGACCAGTCCCGTCTTCTTCATCTTCGCGGCGAGGTCGTTGCTGCCTAGCCGAACTGGCTGAGACGTTCGATCAAACCCTATGGCATTGCTGTTGCTATTGCCCAACTTTGTTCTCCTCGGTCTTTGTATTGGTGAGCATCGGACGATGCGCTCACATGGACTTCCAGTCATCCGCCGGTGATATAAGCAACCAGCACTGCCATGTCAGGAAGGTGCCTCTTCGATCGGCAGCCGGAGGGGCAGCCTGCTCTCCGGGCCATGATGCCGGGCGGTCCCAAAAGCTCTCCTTTGATCGCCCGATCGTCGAATCTCCACTCTTGCGCTTTTTGACACGCGTCGGTGCGCGTCACCCAACGATGACACTGCTGGCACCGCCGCCGCCACCGCCAGCGCTTTGATGTGCCTGCCCGCCGCAGATGCAAAAAGCAATGCCGTCCCTTTGAGGTCCTCGTCGTAGCCAAGTCGTCGCAGCGGCAGGTGGCTGGCGACATTGTCGGCGCCCCACTCGCCGAGTACACCCTTAGAACCTGTCAGCGATCATGACGGCCTGGCGAAGGGCTTTCCGGCGCCCTGATTCACGGCGTCCTTCTCTCAAAGATCGACGCCTCACGAATGCCAGAAAGGTCCGCCAAAACGCTTACTGAGGCTTATAGCCCACCGCTTGCAGCACTTCGCCCGTTGTTTTGTAGTCCTTTTTCAAGCTCATGGACAATTCCTCGGGAGTGCGCGGATTTTTGGAAGTCACACTCAGACCTAGCGAGGAGAGCCGTTCGCCGATCTCTGGCGTATTTAACGCTTTCAAAACTTCGCTCCGGATACGTTGCTGGATCGCATCCGGAACACCAGGGAGCGTCCACAGTCCCATCCAGGAGGTCCGTGTCATCGCGTCATACCCCAATTCGGCGAAAGTCGGGACATCTGGCATCAATTCGGAGCGCTTGGGCGAGCTGACGGCGAATAGCCTGAGTTTTCCCGCTTTGATCAATGGCACGGAAGTCAATGGCACATCCATCTGAAACTGGACGTTCCCCGCCATAACATCCACCAATCCGGGAGTGGACCCATTGTATTGGATGATATTCATATCGAGCCCCGCCAGTTGGTTCAATTGAAGTCCGAGTATGTGCGATATCGTTCCCGGCGAGAACGACCCAATATTGATCCTCCCCTTGTTGGCCTTCACATAGGTAACTAACTCCTGAAAGTTTTTGGGTGGCAGGTTGAAGTTGCCCACTAGCATCGCGCCCATGCTTCCCAGTTCGACCAGCGGCCGAATCGCTGTGAACGGATCGTACTTAGGCTTGAACGTGTAGGGCAGCTCGGAAACCAGACTACTGATGGACAGCAGGTAGGTGTGTCCGTCTGCAGGCGCTCTCAAAAAAGTTTCCATGGCCACGGCACCACCCGCCCCTGGCTTGGGTTCCACGACGACGGGTTGCCCCAAACTCTTGGTCAAGGAGTCGGCCACTATTCGCGCCAGAATATCCGCCGTCGCTCCCGGCGTGCCAACGGCGATGATGCGAATGGGGCGATCTGCCAGAGGCTGGCCCACAGCGATCGACGTCGAAGCCGCAAACAATCCGGCCATCGCGGCGCGCACAAGACTACGGCGAACAGTATTCAGTGTCTTTTTGTCAGGAAGAGTCATCGTGTCCTTTCAAATATCCAGTGAGGTAATTCAGTAACCGATCCACGAGCCCCGACGCTTGGAATTCAGCGATCCAGGTTCCAGCGGCAATCCTCTTCGAGAGAGGATGCCAATGGCACAGGCCAGCTACCCGCGACGGGGACCTCGCCGCTTCCCGGGCTTGCGTTTGGGTGCCATGCCAAAATGGCCCGCGTTTCATCAATCGTCTTGTACTGCACGCCAACCTTTTAGATCTCCCGCGCTTCCTTGCCGCTGGCCCAACTCGTTGGCGATGCGCGCGAGTTGTTCAACCTGCTGAACCGAGGTCATGCGGCTCCCCTGCTGGTCGATGCACGTGTTGCTGGTGGTTTTCAAGGCAGTCTCCTGAGAGGGTAGAACGAGGTTCATGCCGCTCGTTGGCCGTGGCCTGGCGCTCGCGCAGCTCCTGCTGCAGCAGGGGCGCCGCCAGGCTCATGGTGTGCAACCCCAGCGTGGAGGTGAGCTGCAGCACGGCCACGATTTCGTCGGCACTCACGCCGAGATCGAGCGCTCGGCGAATGTGGCGTCGCGTGCCGGGCGCGAACATGTGGGTCACAGACGCGTCGATCGCGATGCAGACCAGCTCGAAGGTCCGCGAGTCGAGCGCGGGGGAGTTCAGCGGAAAGCTGACCATGCGCATGAACTGCTCGGTCCAGTCCGGCGCCAGAGACGCCATGGCGTCCCAATCGGGATTCCAGTGGCCTTGCGCGCGCAAGGCATCACAAGTGGGCGTTTGGCTTGGGCTCATGCGAGGACTCCCGACTCATCTCGGCTTTGGGCCAGCCTGCGAATCAGCGCGTATGCTGCGGGCCATGGCCCATAGCCCGACGCTGGGTTCAGATGCCCGACCTCGCCCAAGTCGACCAGCTCCGCGCCCCAGCCGTACGCCATGTCCGCCACCCTTGCAAACTCTCCCAGCGGATCGTCGCGGCTCGCCGCCACGATGCAGTGGAAAGGTAGCGGACCCTTCGGCATAGGTGCCCAGCCTGCTTCGGCGAAAGCCGACAGCGCAGGGAATTCGGGCGGCAGAGGCTGCTCCAGGTCCGGCGGCGTCGCCAGCAGGGCGCCGAGGATCTTCCGGCCGGTGCGGCGCGCCCAGTGCGCTGTCGCAATGCATCCGCCACTGTGCGCCACGATGATGACCGGCGCCGGCGCAGCCAGTACGGCGGCGTCGATCGCCGCGACCCGCGCATTCAGGTCGATGTTGGTGCGCCCCAGCGCAGGGAGCGAGCGCACGTTGGGCAGTTCGCCGGCCAGCAGCGCCTGCCAGTGCGCCGGTGTTTCCTCGCGCAGCCCCGGCACCGTGACAACGGTCACTTCATGAAGGTCTTTCATGCCGCCACCTTGCGTTCCGCCAGTGCCGGCCTGGTCGGACGACGTGCGGTGGGATAACGCAACTCGGCGAGCGTCTGCTCGGTCGTCTGGTACTGCGTGCCGATCTTGAAGATCGCGCGCGCCTCCTGAGCCGACGCGACGCCCCGTCCCAGTTCGTGCGAGATGCGCACCAGTTGTTCGATCTGCTTCACGCTGGACATCGGCTCGCCGGTGGGGCCCCAGATCGTGTCCTCGATGCCGCAGCGCACGTGCAGGCCCATGGCGATCGCCATGGTGTTGATCGGCAGGGTGGCGCGCATCAGCGATTCCAGCGTGAGCGTCGACCCATCGGGGAGAAGGCGAATGAACTCCATCATGCTGTAGGGGTCCGGGTTGTCGAAGCCGCCGCTGAGCGCGACCCAGTTCACATTGAGCGGCCCCTTGTAGATGCCACGCCGGATCAGGCGCTCGAGGGTGACGAGCCCCGACTTCATGGTGATCTGGAAGTGCGGCTGGATGCCGTTGGCCGCCAGCTGGGCGAGGTGTTCGCGCAACCAGGCGGGCCCGGCCGGAACGATCATCTCCTCGTAGGCGTCGTAGACCGCCTTGCGCTCGAAAGAGGTTCCTGCGCAGTCCTCTGGGGTCATGATCTCCACCGTGTTCATCTGGCCGGTGTTGACCGCCACGGTGACCTGCTCGGGCGTCGGCTTCAGGCGCGCCAGCATGTGACGCGTCTCGTCGCTCAGCCACTCGGCGGGCGCGCCTTCCTCGACTGGTGCGAACGAGATCGAGCCGCCGACCTGGATGATCATGTCGGGCACCGCCTGCTTCAGGCGCGATAGCAGCTCGTTGAAGCGGTCAAGGTTCTTGCAGCCCGAACCATCGTCCTCGCGGGCATGGAAATGGAGCACGGTGGCGCCGGCGTTGTAGCAGTCCACCGCCTTTTGCACCTGCTCCTCGATCGTGACCGGGATGTCAGACGGAAAGTCGCCCGGCTCCCATTGCGGGCCGTACGGAGCAGCGGTGATGACAAGTTTTTCCTGGTTTTCGGGCAGCAGGGCCCCGTCGAGGAAATGCATGGTGTTCTCCTTTGTAGGTGCGGAGTCTGCGAAGGCAGATCGTGTCCGCGCTTGCAGATATGATGCGGCTCGCCGCCTCGGCAGAATTGATCCGTTGTCGCGTAGAATTGATAAGTAGTAACAGGCCAAAACTTTCGAAAATGCCCACCGACCAGAGGCCCCACCTCATCCGAAGCGCCAGCCACGAACACGGCCAGGAGCTTCGCGGGCTCGCTCTTGCTCGCATTGCGGCTCACAGGATGGCGTGAGCCAGGTTCCTCGAAGAACGCCTCCCCGACTTTGTAGATGCGTTCCGGCTCGTCGTTCACCTTGCTGGCGATGTTGCCAGCGACAACATATGCGTAAATGAACGCCGACTTGGCGTGGCTATGCGGCAATGAAGCGGCTCCTGGCGGATAGACGACTTCCACGGCAACGAGCGACTGGGAGCGTTAGAAACCTTGGGGTTCGGCTTCAGCAATTCGCCCCAGCCGCTCAGGAAACTCAGCCACTTCAGCGGGTAGCTCCTTCATACGCAGCCTGAAGGCTGTGAGTCGTTCCTTTAAGTCACAGTTGATGACGACACATCGAACCTGCGCCAGTAGGTGGGCTCCCCGCGGCGACCATCGCATCTGTTGCCGTATGCACATGCGTTGGTTAAGAATCTGATTGACCGCCGACTCAGCCATAGCTGTTGAGATCGGTCGGCCGTCGCGATGCCGCTTTCCATAGAAGATCGTCGAGCCGCCGTTGGCTTCAACATAGGCAAAGAGCTCGCGCGTCCGGAAATCTAGCTGCGAAAGACTTTCGGAGAACTTTGGCGCCTCCGGCAAAACGATACGGAAAATCAGCAAGATTTCCCGCAGTCGACTCTCAGTCTTCTGGATGTTAGCGTGCCAAGAAGTACCATGGACTTCGGGCTGTGGACACGACAGATTGTGGCCACGCTCATCGATGAGAAATTTGGTGTGAATCCGCAGGCCGTCGAGCGCTGGCAGCGTGAATCGTTTCCGGGCATTGCGGCTGCGGCCAAGCAAAGCGGTGCGGACATCTACTTCTGGGACGAATCAGGATTTCGAGCCGACGCGGTGCATGACAAGACCTGGGCGGTCAAAGGCGAGACACCGGTGATTGAGCGCCCCGGGCAGCGCCAATCGATTTCCGCCGCGTCCGCGGTGAACGCCAACGGTGCCTTCTGGTTTGCGACCTACAAAGGGGCCTTGAGCGCGGAGCTATTCATCGAATTGCTCAAGAAGATGATGAAGGGCCGCAACCGCCCAGTGCATCTGATCGTTGACGGACTGCCAGCACACAAGAAGGCCAATGTGTGCGAGTACATCGAATCGACCAAGGGAAAGCTCACGATGCATGTGCTGCCGGGTTACGCGCCCGACCCGAATCCCGACGAGTTCGTGTGGAGTCATCTCAAGCGAACTGGTGTGGCGCGCAATCCGTTGCGAGCGGGCGAGAAACTGGAAATCCGCGTTGAGCAGCATCTGCACGACGTGAAGAAGAACCGCCGGCTTGTGCGCTCATTCTTCGACGCCCCATCTGTCGCCTATATTTCGGACCGCTGAGTAGAAGGCACCCATCAAGCGGTCGATCGCCGTCACGAGGACGCCGCTTTCAACACGCAACGATCCGACTCGCTCGCCCATCGCTTGCTTGGGAACTGCTGCTATGAAAGGCGGATAGAACACGCAACGAATCCCCTGGAACTCGAAAGGCGGGATCAGGGGTGGTAGCCGAGGCCCCGGGATGCGAATTGGCCCTGATCAAAGGCACAACGACAGTTGTGCTCAAGCCGGCGAGAAATTCGCTCTGAACGTCAACGAGGAAAGGCGCGGGGCTGTGTCGTCCTTGTTCGCATAGACGTCGAATCGCGCCATCAGAACATCCGATGCTTAGCAAGTGGCAGCCCATGCTGCTCGACGAACTCATTTTGCGACGCGATGAAATCTGCGTTCTCCGCTGCCCAAAGGTTACCTCGCTCGACGCGGATCGCTTCGCGCATTGCCATCTCGAACACACGCGAGAAGTTCAATTCGAGGGCTTTGCCTTCTTCATTTAGGTCAGCGGGCAAAGTCACGTTCGCCGCTTTGCGCGGCCTAGCTTCTGTTGTTCGGCCCATAATCGCCTCCCTGCTGGCTATTATGCGCATAATAGCGCTGGGACAAGCGCCAACGAGGCTACCGGGCCATGGGATATCGGATGGCGGGAGGTGCGGAAACAGTATGACCGCTTCCACGCCACGGCGCCAGGCGACGCAACTAGCTAAGCATTCTGGTCCCACGCCACATCCTCGCCAATCTTGGCCGCATGGGCCGCTGCCTGTTCGAGCCAAGGCGCATGCGCCTTGGGAACGACCAGCATCGTCAAACCCAGTCCGTCCAATACACGCAGGGCATGCTCGAGATTGACCCCCTTGCCGTTCTCGAGCTTGGACAGCATGCCGATGGAGACACCGGAATGCCTGGCCGCCTGGTCAATAGGCATTCCTTTCCCTGCCCGGCTTGCTCGAATCCGGTCGCCCAGTTGGTGAATGGTGCGAATCGTCGCGCGCGACGGTGGAGTCGGATCAGGTAGTGACCGTGGCATGGGGGGCGTTTGTGCAGAAGGAAAGCCAGCGAGGAGGCGGTTTTCCATGTTGTTTCATAAACGTGAAATTATACTCTCACAATGGCGGCCGGGATGCCGGCAAAGATCCGCGCCTGCTAATAAGCACTTCGCAGAGGCCCGTAGCGGAGGGATGGCCATGGCCAAGTCACGCGGGGCACCGAAAAGGATCGCCAAGGA
Source organism: Cupriavidus sp. FW305-F7 (assembly GCF_058782875.1). Lineage (NCBI taxonomy): Bacteria > Pseudomonadati > Pseudomonadota > Betaproteobacteria > Burkholderiales > Burkholderiaceae > Cupriavidus > Cupriavidus sp. FW305-F7. The sequence continues at coordinate 8,763 of NZ_JBYSYC010000022.1, forward strand.
GATCACCCTGCGGCAGTTTCGCTACTTCGCCGCGGCCGGCTTCGGCGTGCTGACCGATATGGTGTACCGGCCGTGGTCGCTGGAGGGCAAGCAGATCGAGGCCAGGACCATCGCCGCGGCGGTGCCGGACATGGAGGTCGGCATGCTGTGGCAGGCGGGCCCCAAGCTCGACAAGCCGGCCGACGCGCTGCGCGAGTTCCTGATCCACGCTTGCGGAAGTCGAGCACGCTGTTCCAGGCCTGCGGGTGCGCGGGCCGGCCGACTGCCGAGGGCCACTGTGGCAGCCATGCCGGTAGTCAGCGCGAGCTGAAGGTAGGCAAGGGCTCTGTCAACTTGCCGACAGCCAGACAAGGCAATCACGGGTGGGCTGGTGGCTGTTCTCAGCCCGATTGTTCACGCGGGCGGTCGCCTTCACGAACACGTGCTTGACGCAGGCCAACTCCGGGATGTCGGCTTTCGCCGCCGGGTAGCTGCGCAGCTGATCGGTGACAATCTTGCGCGGCGCCGGGCAAGAGCACAGCACGCGCAGGAAGAAACGTTTAGCGGCAGCCTTGTCGCGCCGCTTCTGCAGCAGGATGTCGAGTTCGGCGCCATGTTCGTCGACCGCTCGCCATAGGGCGTAGGGCTCACCGCGCAGCTTCACGAACATCTCGTCCAGATGCCAAGTGCTGCCTGGCTTGCGCCGTGCGACCTTGGCGCGATGCGCGAAGCCGGCGCCGAACTTTTCGCACCAACGGCGAATGGTTTCGTAGGTCACGACGACACCGCCCTCGAACAGCAACTCCTCGATGTCGCGCAGACTCAGGTTGAAGCGAAAATACCAGCGCACCGCGCAGCTGATGATCGCCGCCGGAAACCGGTGGCCATGAAGAGCGATTTCTTCTTCATCGCCTCATCTTACCCGACCGCTTCGCCAACTTGACAACGCCATTAATCGGTCTCAGTACACAATAGACCCCTTTCCTGACGGATTTGCCCCCCGCTTTTGGCTCACTCCCAGTACCTCACCAACACGAACGTCCACTTCAGCCTTGATGGGCAGGGTGTCGGCTTTATGGTTTTGAGTCTTTTTGCAAGAGCTTCTCGTGCAACTCGACGGTCAGCGTTTCGACACGCACAGTTAATTTTTGGGTAAGTTCGGTCAGTTCCGTATTCCGCTGCAGCAACTCCAGCAGTTGTGCCGCGTTCTGCGCGGCAATTGCCTGCCGCTGCTCGTTAGCGACAGCAAGGGCCTCCCTGTGTTGCGCGTCAGCCTCGGCGTGGGCGTTGTCTCGCGCTGCCTGTCGCGTCTGAGCAAGCAAGATGAGCGGCGCGGCATAGGCCGCTTGGAGACTGAATGCCAGATTAAGGAGAATGAATGGGTAAACGTCGAACCTGGTGAAACCGAGGGCGTTCACCCCAATCCAGATGGCGACGATTACCGTCTGTGCCCCTAAAAAAACGGGCGTCCCAAAAAAACGTGCGAAGGCTTCGGCCTTGAGCGCGAACCTGTCGTTGCCGAACGCCGGGGCAAGATGCGCGTGAGGCCGGTGGAAGCGAAAGTGATCAACGTTCGGAACGTCGAACGGAGCGGCATGGAAGCCGGAGTTCGGTGTTTTCATACATTCCCCAAGTAAGTAATCGTTCGAGACTAGTCCGCAGCGGCGTCTGCGGCACTATACCGAGGAAGAGACACTCAATGAACAACGGAAGCCTATCGTCAGCCCATTCCTCACCGAGGCAACGCGGCGTGGGAACGAACAGAGTGTACGAAACACCCCCAGACGATTTCACCAATCCGTTGCATCCACCAGTTGAATCCACAGCGGTCAGCGGTCATTCACGTACCCCAAACGGGCACCCCAACTTGAAGGCTGGCTGCAACGAGGTACTAAAAATCGCCGCGTTGAAGTACGCAAGAGAGTGGCTCTGGCGGCGGACTCTGCGGGCGCGCGAGCAGCGCCGCCCCTTGTAGCGTTTACGCCCATCAGGGGCCAGGGGGGCACGAGTTGGCAGCAGACGGTTCGCCCAGGCTCAACGGCCCAGGCTTGCGCATCCATGTAGCGCTCAGCCCCGACTGGTACAGCGCAGCCGCGCTTGCAGATCATCCATTTCTTCCAGCAGGTCGGCCACCAGAGCAGCCAGTTCCGGTATGGCGTCAAAGTCACGCTCCAACTGACGCATGCGCCGCGCCCGTCGAAGGCTGGCACTGGAAAACCGCCAGACGCCAGCGACGCTTACCGCATTGGGAAATAGGCCCTCATTTACATGCTGCATGAGCCACTCTGACTCTACCTTGCAGGCTGCCGCCACTTGCTCCAGAGTCAGCCAAGCTTCATCCAACAGGCAGCCGATCAGAACGTCATCATCAGACATGGGTCAGGCTCTCCTATCCGGGCGCGGATTAAAAATCATTTCCCGCGCCATGGTTTCATAGAACTCCCGCGCTTTGGGGGTGTTTGCCGGCGGCAACACCACCTGGATGTCCAGCAGCAGATCGCCCGGTGGATTAGCGGGAATGCCCTTGCCGCGCACACGTAGCTCGCTGCCGCTCTGGGCGCCAGAGGGAATGCGCACCTTCAGTTCGCCCCCAGGTAAATTGATCGGCACCACCGCCCCCAGCGCCGCCTCCCATGGCGCCACCGGCAGGGTGAGGTGTAGATTGCGCCCCTTCACTTTCAGTCGGTCGTGCGGATTGAAATGCACCTCCAGAAAAAGATCCCCCGCCGGCGCGCCGCCCATCCCCGGCGCCCCCTGCCCGGCCAGACGGATGAGCTGACCTTCGCGCACGCCTTTGGGAATTTTCACACTGAGGGTCCGGCTCCTCAACTGCACCACGCCTTGGGCGTCCATGCTTGGCAAGCGCAGCGAAAGTTGGCGGGTGGCGCCGGTAAAGGCGTCTTCCAGGTCCAGCAGCACCTTGGCGTGGTGATCCACACCGCGTGACTGGAAGCTGCCACCGTGTGCATGGGAGCCGCGGTGTCTGCCCCCCACATGGCCAAACAGCTCGGCGAAGAAGTCGCTGAAATCGGCCTCTTCCTGGGGCGAGAAACCCCGACTGGAAAATTCGAAGCCGGTGTCCCAGTCCGGCGGCGGACGGAACTCCTGGCCGGGCTGATAGCCTCGCCCCAATTGATCGTACGCGGCGCGCTTGTCCGGGTCGGAGAGCACGGCGTAGGCCTCGTTGAGCTGCCTCATGCGCAGTTCGGCATCGGACTCCTTGGAAACGTCCGGATGGAACTTGCGCGCGAGCTTGCGGAACGCCTTCTTGATGTCCTCCGCCGTGGCATCGCGTGCCACCCTCAACGTCTTGTAGTAGTCATGGAACTCCATGCGTGTTCCCCTTTTCCGGTCTCGAGGGCTGCCCTTCTACTCGGAAGAATGATGTCGAATACCAGTCAAATCAAGACCTTGAAATCCGCAGGCGAAGCCGTACCATTGCAACCGGGGGCGTCCGAATATGGCGCCCACGCGAAAGCGAATGGAGGCAAACATGATGTATCGATCGTTGTTTCCCCGTGACATATTCTCAGAGCTGGAACGCCTACAGCGCGAGTGGCAGCAGCCATTCGAGCTGTCTCCCAGCATTCGCGGTCGGGTCAGTTTTCCGGCCATGAATGTAGGCGGCACACCCCACTCGGTGGAAATCTACGCCTTTGCCCCTGGCGTCGATCCGGCCAGCATCGACGTGCAGCTGGTGCAGAGCGTGCTGACCATTGTCGGCGAACGCAAGCCCGATCTTCCCGACAAGGACGAGCAAACCTCCGTGCATATCGATGAACGCTTCGCCGGCCGCTTCCGCCGTGTGGTGAGCCTACCAAGCGACGTGAATCCCAAGGCGGTGGAGGCCAGGTACCGCGACGGCGTGCTGCACATCAGCATCCAGCGCCTCGAGGCCGCGCAGCCGCGCCAAATCAGCATCCAGTGAGCGAGGAGGATCTGGCCATGAGCGAAAATACTGCTGTCACCAAGCAAGCCGAAACTGCCAGCCCTGAAGCAGCCCTGATGCCGCCGGTGAATGTGTACGAGGACGCCGCAGGCATTACCCTATACGCCGATCTGCCGGGTGTGCCCAAGGACAAGCTGGCCGTGCAGGTGCAAGGCGGTATCCTGACCATCAAGGGCGAAGTCGTCCTCGATCTGCCGGAGGGCATGGAAGCCAGTTACACGGAGGTTTCCCTGCCCCGTTACCGGCGCGTGTTCACGCTATCCAAGGAACTAGATGCCGAAAAGGTTGTCGCCGAGTTCAACCACGGCGTGCTCAAGCTACGCATCCCGAAAGCCGAACACACACAACCGAGCCGCATTGAGGTCAAGGTGGCGTGATGTAAGCCGAGCGGGCAGTGGGCATCACCCAATACTGCCCACACGTAGGAGGGCTGAAATGAAACTGGAATCGTTGAAAGAGAGTTCCGGTATTCGCCCCTTTGAACAGCGAGGGGCCAACGATGCGACTGATCGAACCGGATGAACAACAGGACTTTCTTGCGACCTTGCAGCGTAATGATCTGGCAGCAGATGATTTCGAACTCGTGGAGACGGATACGACTGACCCAAAAGGCGACGAGAACATCGGTTTACAGGGCTACGTCACGGTAACCAGACTATCGACACAAGTTACAAGGGAATACCCAATCGGCGATGAAACCGATTGGGTTCAGCATTTCAGGAAAGATCTCGAAGCCGGCATCTTCGATAAGTCGGGATGAGATCCTGCGTGCTATTGGGGCGGCGGGTGAAAGATGACTACCTGCCCGATTGGACGCCTGGAAACAGGCATGTCCGGACGATGCGCATGTATCTGGAGGAACAGATTCTCCTGCGAGATCCCTGTGGTCGGGTTCAAACGGTTGCTGCCGGTAGTGCCATTCAGATGGCTTCTTTGTTGCGGTGAAGGACGGCGTAGCCGGGATAAGAATCCACCCTTCTGCGTCACTCTGCTGCAAAGCGGCGGACGAACCATTGTTTCATATCCGCTTCCGCTCGTGCACGGCATGACGCTGGGCGAGCTGGCGCGGCTGTTCAACGATCGGCTAGGTATCGGCGCTGACTTGGTCGTGGTGCCGATGGCGCAATATCGACGGGCGATGCGGTATGGCGACACCGGGCTCGGCTGGGTGCCAATATCGCCCAACCTGCGGGACGCTGAGGCCCTGTCGCTGTATGCGGACGTGGGGCTGGTGGAAGGGGCCGAGGTCAGTGTCGGCCGCGGCACGGCCATGCCGTTCCGCGTGGTCGGTGCGCCCTGGATTGACGCTCAGGCGCTTGCGCGCGAGCTGAACGCGTTGGACACCGGCGCCATCTTCCGGCCGACGCGCTTCGTGCCAGCCGAGGGGCAGCATCGCGGCACGCTGTGCGCCGGCGTATCGATCCAGCGGAGCGATATCGGTCATCCACGGTTAGTACGGCGGCGCGCGGCTGCAACGTATCCGGGGCGCCCGCCTGCCAGGCGAGAGCCTGGGCCAGTGGCACGATCTGGTATCAGGTCTTCTCGAAGACGCGCAGATGCGCACGTAAGGTTTCGGTGCGCACCGTCATCGCATCCACGGCCTGTGCGGCGAACCGATGGTAGACGAGGACCGGTACGCTGCGCCCGGCAGGCTGCGCCGCGGCCTGCCTCGCGCACAACAGCGCCAGCAACAGGGCCGTGACCTGGGTGAAAGACGTTCTCATAGGCGTGCGGGGGGCTTTATCCATAGGAACATAGTGGACGGCGGTCCACCCCGGGGCGCTGACGGCCCTGTGTCTGTTGGACTACTATTACAGGCACAGTGCCTGATTCGGCGCGCAGCCTGGACTGCGCCGCCGCCGGCGCGGCAGAATCTGCTGTCATCTGAGGGCATCAGCAAGAGTCGGCTCGCAGAGGGCGCGCAGTTACGCGGGGAATCGGGTCGCCATGCACATCGGGTTTCGCAATTTCGACCTCGGCTTGCTGCCAGTTGCGGCCGGCACGCTGGGAACTGGCTTGCTGCTCTTTGCCTTCGGTGCAGCGGTGGCCGCGAGGCTCGCCTGGGCGGCTGGTGCGCTGGTCGTCACCGGCGCGCTGATCGTCGCCATCGTGCAGTCGCTGCGCCGAAAGGAAGCGGGCGTCGATGTCCTGGCGCTGCTGGCGATCGGACTGGCGCTGGCGCTTGGTGAACTCCTCGCGGCTGCCGTGTTGGCCCTGATGATCGAGAGTGGCCGGGCGATTGAGAACTATGCGCAGGCCCGCTCCGAGCGGGAAATGTCCGCCCTGCTCAGCCGCGCCCCGCACTCCGCCAACCGCTTCGAGGACGGCGAATGGCGCGCGGTTTCTCTCGATGTTGTCAATCCGGGGGACCGACTGTTGGTCCGACATGGCGAAGTGGTGCCCGTGGACGGCGCACTGCTGGGCCAGGCGACGCTGGACGAATCTGCCCTCACTGGCGAGTCGCTGCCACGGCCGCGCCTCGCCGGCGAGACCGTGCGCAGCAGTGTGCTGAACGCGGGCGCCCCATTCGAGATAGTGGCAGCGACCACCGCGGCGGACAGCACCTTCGCCGGCATCGCCAGGCTGGTGCGCACCGCCCGCGCGGAGCGCCCGCCCGCGGCGCGGCTGGCCGACCGATATGCACTGTGGCTGGTGCCAGTCACCCTGCTAGTCGCCGGGCTTGCCTGGCTTGCCAGCGGTGAGCTCGCACGGGCGCTGGCGGTGCTGGTGGTCGCCACTCCCTGTCCGCTGATCCTGGCTGTGCCGGTGGCGATCGTGTCCGGGGTGTCGCGTTGCGCCGGGCGCGGCGTGCTAGTCAAGGGCGGCGGCGCGCTTGAGAGGCTGTCGCAGGCGAGCATCCTCTTCTTCGACAAGACCGGGACGCTGACGGGTGGCAGGGCCCGCCTCGCCGCCATCGAAAGCGCGCCCGGATGGCCAGCGCCCGACGTGCTGCGCGTCGCCGCCTCACTGGCGCAGGCCTCCGGCCATGTCGTCGCCGAGGCCATCACGACCGCGGCGCGCGAGCGAGGCTTGGTCCTGGACCTGCCGTCGGGCATGACCGAGACCGCCGGTGCTGGTGTTGCCGGGCGGGTCGGCGAGCACGCGGTGGCGGTGGGATCGCCCGCCTTTGCCGGCGGCAGAGATGCCGGGCCGCCCTGGTGCCAGGCCATGCTGCAACGCGCGGCCTACGAAGGCGCTTCGGTCTCGCTGGTCACGGTCGATGGCGTGCTGGTCGGGGCACTGCAGTTCGTGGACCTGATTCGCATGGACACCCCGCGCGCGTTGCGCTTGCTGCGCAAGGCGGGCATACGGCGGCTGGCCATGCTTACGGGAGACCGGCCCGATGTCGCCGAGACGATAGGCGCGATGCTTGGCGTGAACGAGGTCCATGCCAACTTCACCCCCTCGCAGAAGCTTGCCGCGATCGAGGCGGCGCGCCACGACGGCACCGTCCTAATGGTGGGCGACGGCGTGAACGATGCACCGGCGCTGGCCGCCGCGGACGTCGGCGTGGCCATGGGCGCACGCGGCGCCGCGGCATCGTCGGAAGCCGCGGATATCGTGCTGCTGGTGGACCGGCTTGACCGGCTAGTGGACGCGGTGCGCATTGCCCGCCGGTCGCGCCGGCTGGCCGTGCAAAGCGCCATGGCCGGCATGGGCCTGTCGTTCGTGGCGATGGCGGTCGCCGCGTTCGGCTACCTGCCGCCACTGGCCGGCGCCTTGCTGCAGGAGGTGATCGATGTGCTGGTCATCGCCAATGCGCTGCGCGCCCTGCGTGCCGACCCGTCGGTGCCTGCAGAGCGCCTGTCCACGGCCGACGCTGAGCGCCTGAACCAGGAGCACGCGGCGCTGGCGCCGCTGATGGAGCAGATCCGCAGCCTCGCGGACAGGTTGCCAGCCATGCCTGGTCACGCCGCTGGCATGGAACTGCGCCGCTTGTGCGCTTCCCTCAGCGGGACGCTTTTGCCCCACGAACAGCACGATGACGCGCTGCTCTATCCGCAACTCGCCCGGCTGGTCGGCGGCGATGATCCGCTGGCGGCGATGAGCGCGATGCACCGCGAACTCTTTCGCGTCATCCTGCTCCTGCAGCACATGGTAGACGATTCGCCGCCGGACGGGCCGGACGCATGCCGCATCAGGGAGTACCAGCGGCTGCTCTACGGGCTCGACGCCGTGTTGCGGCTGCACTGCGCACAAGAAGACGAGCTCTTCCATGCGCTGCGCGAAGATGCGCCGACGGAGTGACCGCCCGACGACGTGCGGCGTGCGCCATCTGCGCATCGGCTGATTCGACGCCGGCATCAGCACTGCCAGGGCGCTCGGGCAGCCGCCGATCTGCCGTATAGGTGCAGGATGACGCCATGATGTCTAGCGGCGAGCCGTTGGCCACGAGACACTCACTGACAAGGACGCTGGTGTTTGATTTCGAAGCCGAGAAAGCGTCACAAGGCGGCTGTAACCGCGACGTGGCCGCGATCCTTGCTGCAGAGCAGCCAGTCGTCCCCCAGCGTCGTCACGGGGAGGCGAAACGTCATGTCGAGTGCCTGGTCGTCCACGGCGATATCGCGGGTCTGGACCCAGCCCTGATAACCGACTGCCAGCCGATAAACCCCGTGGGAAGCTGGAGATAGAGCATCGGCCCGGTTGCGGTCGCATGCAATATCGAGCGCCCATCCTGGCTGGCCACGAGGATGGCAGCATCCGGTAGCGGGTCCCCGTCCCGAGGCGGCCACCATGGTCAGACGTACGTTGAAGCGGTTCGCGATGGCGAGCATCGCGTCCATGCCTGCTTCGCTGTCCCCGCCCGACACGTATGACACGCCATAGTGGGCCATTGACTGCAAGTTTGGTTCGACTTGCCCGTAGCGGGACGCACAACCCGTAGCAGCTACGGCAATGACCAGGGACCAGAGCTCGCTAATAAAGCTCCACGTCATCTCCATGTTCGTCCCTCCAACAGCGCATTGAGATGCCAGTTGTAGCGATGGTCATCGGTTACTAAAAAGTAGCGTTCGGTCGGACATAGAGGTTGATACCTGTCAACGATTGCCGAAGTCACCACCCCGAAAGTCACCACCAGTCGGCAGAACGCCGCCTCAGCGGGGCGCATATCGCCCCCCTTTTGCAAGGATCAAGGCGGCACGCTTGTGCCAGCGCCTGCTCTCGTTGTTAGTGAGGCATCGCGAGCATGGCGCAGCAGCGGCGGCACCTCGCATTGCGTTTCGAGCGCCGCAATACGCTGGCTCAAGCAACGGTGCGCGAGACCAAGTGGGGGTGTAGGGGGCATGCTCTGCCTCGCCGCAATGGCTGGTAAATATCGGGTTATACCGCCGCGCCCTTGTCAGATTCCGCTGACAGCCCGGTGCGCACGACGGACAAGCGCCGTCGCGATGGGCGTACAAGCCGCATGGCACCAAGCCGACACGTTTTTCGGACCCGGCTGATTTCGGCATCGCCGGCCGGGAACAATACTGCAGGCATACACGGGGGCACACGGTTATCGGCATCGGCAGCAAGGCATGCAGCACGCCAGGCTGCCGGCGAGAGCAAGAAACCCGGCCCACCGAGGCAGGAGCGACCAGCGCAACAAAGGCAACAAGGGGAAAGCGATGAGCGGCGATCACCAAATCGGACACGCACAGCGCCTTGCGGCAATCGCCGCGGACATTCCCCTTGGCGCGCATCTGACGACGGACCGTCGTGGCTATGTCCACCATGGCATTTATGCCGGCAACGGCGAGGTGGTGCATTATGTCGGATTCAAAGGCTTCCTGCGTTGCGGCCCGGTCGAAAAGACCACACTCGCCGGCTTTTCCGGCGGCTACGGCTTTCGCGTCGAGCCGGCGACGCAAGCGAGGTACGTCGAGGCGGAGATCGTACGGCGCGCGACTGCGCGGCTTGGAGAGGACGATTACCGCCTGCTTACCAACAACTGCGAACATTTCTGCACGTGGTGCCTGTCTGGCGAGAGCCGCAGCGAGCAAGTGGAGGCGCTGCTGAGCCACCCGTGGCGCGCGCTGCTGGCTATCGTGGGCGTACTTTGTAGTGCGGCGGGCATCCTGGGCCAGGATCTGGCCGCACGCGTGACGGCATAGGGCGCCGCGGGGGCGAGTTGGCAGGCAGAGTCTGCGTGCCGAGGCAGCAGTTGAGGTTGACAGTCACAACAGCGGAAGGGAGCCGTCGGCAAGGGACATGGAGAGTCAATGGGACGACGCGGCATTGACGGCCGCCTTGCAACAACCGGACGCCTACCCCCACCCGGCGCCGGCAGTACAGGTCATCGAGACGCATATCTCCCGTGTCTTCCTGGCCGGGGACTTTGCCTACAAGCTGCGCAAGCCGGTGCGGTTCGACTTTGTCGACTTCTCCACGGCGCAGGCACGCCGCGACGACTGTGAGGCCGAGTTGCGCCTGAACCGCCGGTTCGCGCCCGCCCTGTACCTGGATGTGGTGCCGGTCATGGCGGGCCCCACGCCCGGCTCGGTGCGCATCGGCGGCAGCGGCATGCCGATCGAGCATGCGGTGCGCATGCAGCGCTTCGACCAGCAAGACCTGCTCAGCGCACGGACCGCTTCGGGCCGGCTGGAGCCGGGCCATATCGATGCGCTGGCGCGCAGCATTGCGGCCTTTCACCAGGCGCAGCCGCCCGCAGCGCCGGCCGATGGCTTTGGCACGCCGGCCCGCATCGATGTGACCCTTGCAGAGTGCCTGGGTGGCATCGGGCGGCTGACACAGGCCTCGCACCTGGCCAGCCGCGTAGCCCTGCGGGCGCGCAGCGAGGCCACCCGGCTAACGGGGGCGTTCTGGGCGCGCCTGCGCAATGGCCATGTGCGCGAGTGCCATGGAGACTTGCATCTGGGCAACATCGTGCTGCTGAACGGCGTGCCGACGCCATTCGACTGCCTGGAGTTCGACGCCGCGCTGCGCTGGACCGACACCATCAGCGACCTAGCCTTCCCCGTCATGGACCTGCTGCACCATGGCCGACCGGCGCTGGCCTACCGGCTGCTCAACGGCTACCTGGAGCAATCGGGAGACTACGGCGCGCTGGCCGTGTTGCCCTTCTATCTCGCAATGCGGGCCCTGGTGCGCGCGCGCGTGCTGCTGGAGCACGCCTGCCAGCAGCACGCCGCGGGCGCGTCCATGGCGCCGGCGCAGGCCGAGGCAGGCAGGCTGCTGGCGCTGGCATGGCGGTGCCTCACCCGCCGTCGCGGGCCGATGGTGGTGATGCATGGGCTGTCCGGCAGCGGCAAGTCCACGGCGGCAGCGCAGATGAGCGAGGCCGGGGCAATGGTACGTGTGCGCTCGGACGCGGTACGCAAGCGCCTGCACGGCGGCATGGCACCGGCGGGGGGCTGGTATGCCGCCAGCGAAACGGCGCGGACCTACCGACGCCTGCTCGCCGTCTGCCGGCTCGGCTGCCGCGCCGGGTTCCCGATGATTGCCGACGCCACCTTCCTGGCCCGCGCCGAGCGCGAGCGCTTTGCGGCCCAGGCCCTCCGCCTTGGCGTGCCCTTCGCCATCGTCACCTGCGAAGCCAGCCCTGAGACGCTGCGCGCCCGCATCGCCGCTCGTGCCCGAGCGGGCCGGGATCTGTCGGATGCCGACGACGGCGTGCTGGCGTGGCAGATATGCATCCAGGAGCCATTGACCGCAGCCGAGCGTGCCTGCGTCGCCTCGCCAGGCAGCTTCATGGGCCGCGCTACGCCCGGCTGCGGCTGACCCCAGAGCCCGGCCGCCATCTAAATCTAAAGCAGCGCCAGCATCGCTTGCTTTCACACCCAGGAACGCCTCATCGACGCTGCTTGACGGAGCGCAACCCATGGCCGGGGGCAGCGCCTACATTCGTCCATACTGGTTCCATGCGCAGAGCGCTGGCGCCGCTCTTTGCAACAAATGTGAGCATCCCATGGACGAACTGAAGCGCATCCCCTACCAGCCCATCAAGGACCTGCTGCCACGCCCCGCCACCGGCACGAGCGAGCGGGTCATCGCCCTGCCACAGCCGGACCGCACCAATGGCCTGCCGCTGATGGGCGCGCTGTGGCAGCGCATGAGCACCCGCGAGTTCGATGAGCAGCCGCTGCCGCTGCAGCAGCTGAGCGAGCTCCTGTGGGCCGCGGCGGGAGTCAACCGCTCCCAGGGCGGCGGCCGCACAGCCCCTTCGCCGCACGGCGAGGCGGTGATCGACGTCTACGCGGCGTTGCCCGCCGGCCTCTACCGCTACGACCCGATCCACCATTGCCTCGCGCTGAAGCGCGCGGCAGACGTGCGCAGCATGACCGGTTATCAGGACTTCGTCGGCATGGCGCCCCTGGACCTGGTCTACGTCGCCAACCATGGCCGGATGCAGGACGTGCCCCCGAAGCTGCGTGAGACCTTCGCTGCCGCCGCAGCAGGCGCCATGGTCCAGAACGTCTACCTCTACTGCGCCTCGGCCGGGCTGGGCGCGGTAGTGCGCGGCTGGCTCAACCGGCGCCTGCTAGCCGAGCATATGTCGCTAAATGAGGACGAGGAACCGATCCTGTCCCAGACCATCGGGCACCCGGCCCCGCGCGGCAGCGCGCCGGTCTAGAGATGGCCGGATCGCCACTACCAGAACAGGAGACACCGACATGATCAAGAACCTCGGCACTGCGGAACAGATCCGCAATGAAATTCTGCGGCGCCTGCAGGAAAACGCCGACCTCGGCGACACCTGCCGCGACTGCGACATCCCGTTGCCGCAGCGTGTCGACGCAGCTGCCAACGGCGGCTGCAACTGGACCATCGACGCCTTCCCCGCAGTCCCGCCCGCATGCCTGGCCACGGTCAAGGCAGTCACGACCGAGATGATGCGCGAGTACGACCTGCGCTAGCCCGTCTGCGCCAGCCTCCCGGCCGCGCTGCCGGGGGGCGACCGTCGTTTCCGCGGTGGCAGCCCGCCAGGCGCTCAGCCGCCCTCAGCGGCCTGCCCGTTATCCTCCAACGGTCACGCATAAAGCTGCTCGTGCCGGCGCTGACATGCGGTACAGCGCTTCGCGGTCGGATATGCTTGCAGGCGCGAGAACGGGATCGGCTGCTGACAATCGATGCAGATACCGTACTGACCGTGCTGCATCCGCGTCCGCGCGGCGGCGATGTCGGCCAGTTGCATGCGATAGTGGTCCAGCATCGCATCGTCCTGCCGCCGCATGATTTCTTCGTCGGCAAGGTCGCCCTCGTCCTGCGCCTCACGCTGCGCCAATGGTGTCATTGGCGTGTCGGCGGAACCAACGGCGGCATGGATGCGCGCCTCGTCCGCGTCAAGCTGCGCCGCCAGCGAGACGGTTTCCTGCGCTGTGAGCTTGCTCATAATGGGTCTCCTGAACCCGCTGGCGCCTGCAGTGCCTGCCGGATGCCAGCTGCCAGGCGCTCTGCCACGGGAATGCGGTTGGATGGGTGCGCAACGGTGTCGCACGTGACAATGTCGGCCGCGACCGCTTGCAGGTCGGCGTAGGCTGCCTCCGCGAACAGCGCGTGGACGCCGACGCAGACCGGCGCCGGGTAGCCGTGTTCGCGCAGCAGCCGCGCCGACGCCAGCATGGTGCGCGCGGTGGAGACCATGTCGTCGACCAGTACCGGCGTACGGCCCGCGGGCGCAGGCAGGCCGCATGCGTCGATACTGACCTCGTGGTCGCCGAAGCGCTGCTTGGCCAGGACAATGCTGTCCGCACCGCAACGGCTCGCGATGTCGTCCACCCACTGCTGGCTCTCCTCGTCCGGGCCGACCAGCAGCGGCGCGCGCACCGCCTGGCCGATCCATGACGCAATGGCCGGAGCGGCATGCACGGCAATCGCCGGCCTGGCGAAGATCTCACCCAGGCAGCCGATTCGATGGAGGTGCGGGTCCACGGTAACGAGCCAGTCGAAGCTATCGCCGAGCAGCGCCGCAAAATGGCGTGCCGACACGATCTCGCCTGTGCGGAAGATCTTGTCCTGGCGCATGTACGCCAGGTATGGTGCCACCAGTCCGACCCGCACGGCACCGCCTTCCCTGGCGGCGGCGGCGAGCCACAGCAGTGGCACCAGCTTGGCATCCGGACGGTCCAGCGTGCACACGATCACGACCTCGCGGCCGGCCGCCGGCTGCAGCAGCCTGACGTAGGACTCGCCGTCGGGAAAGCGGCGAACCTCGGCCTCGCCTGGCAGCCCCGGCAGGCAGGCAGCGATGGCCCCCGCCTGCTGTTCATTGCCGGGCATGGCAATCAAGATCGGGAGCATGCGGGAGTCCTTGCTGGCGGCATCCAGACATGCCGCGCACCCGCTAGCGGCGGGCAACGGCCAGTGCGACCAGGGCGCCGGCCACGGCCGCAACCGCGGCGACCGAGCCCATGCTTTCCCACGGGTGCGCGTGCACGTAGCGGTCCGTGGTATCGGCCCATTGCGAGACCCGTGCCCGCGCCGCCTGGCGCTGCGCGTCAAGGCGTCCTTGCAGTACGCGCAGGCGCGCAGCCAGCTCCGTGCGCGCCTGGGTTGACTCAACGCCGGCTTCGTCGGCAACATCCCGCAACAATGCCTGCACGTCTGCCAGCAGCGTGTTGGCATCACGGGTCAGCGCCTCCTTGTGCATCGAGAGTTCGGTGCGGATATCGTTCATGTCATTCTCCTTTTCAACGCGTCTTCGCCGTGCGTCGCACGGCACCATGGAAATCCTGTCGTCGCAAACGACTGGCTAGACGACTCGCCCAGGCGGCGCGTGTTGCGCCATCGCTGCAAAATGCTGGCAGAACCACTCGCCGGCGAGCTCGCCGACCTGGTCCAGCGCGTCTGGCTCCTTGAACAGGTGCGTGGCGCCAGGAATCACCCCCAGCCGCTTCTCGCATGACATCCAAGCCATGGCGCGCGCGTTGAGTTTCAGCAGCTCTGGATCCGCTTCCCCCACGATCATCAGCGTCGGCGCCTGCAATCGGCACAGCGCCTCATGGCCGGCCAGGTCGACGCGGCCGCCGCGCGATACCACCGCGTCGATCCGCATGTGCGGGGGCGACTCCGCAGCGGCGCGGATGGCTGCGGCAGCTCCCATGCTCGCGCCGAAGTAGCCGAACCGCAGGTGGCGCTCGAGCGCCAGGTGCGCCACAGATACCGTGGCAGCCTTGAGCCGCTCACTTAGCAGGGCGATGTCGAACCGCTTCGCCATCCCGACGTCCTCGTCGGTCGTCAGCAGGTCAAACAGCAGCGTGCCCAGGCCCATCCGGTTCAGCGTCGAGGCGACCTCGCGGTTGCGCACACTGTGGCGCGAACTGCCGCTGCCATGTGCAAACAGGACCAGGCCGGATGCCGCTTCCGGCAGGGCAAGGTCTCCCGGCAGTTCGATATCGCCAATATGGATTCGCACCTGTTCGGTGGTAATGTGTTCCATGAGGCCTCCCCTTCCCGTCCGTCCCGGTGACCTCGCTACCGCCCCGTGCCAATGCACGTGCAGTTCGGTCTCGGCGTTGCCGTAATCGATCGTGAGCGTTCCCCGGTATGCATGGTGGATGGCGTTGCCGATGTCTCGTGCCAGGTGCAGCCCGGTCGCGGTGATCACCGTGCCCTGTTCTCCCGACTCAATCGCCATCACGCGCTCCATCGGATGCTGTGCCCGCAACTGGACTTCGCGGTGCCGTACCGGCCAGAATCTCGGCCCGATGCGCCGCCTCGAAGGATTCGGGCAACTCGCCAGCGCCGGGGCAGCCGCCGGCTGCTTGTAGCGGTCGGGCACGTGCTCGACGGGGAACGGGTTCCAGCGGACCGGCCGGACCTTCATTGACTGTGCGCGGACTTTCATCTTGATGCCTCTTTAGTCATTGACATGCACGCCGGTTGACGGTCGGTTGCAGCGGCGTCCCTACACCATTCAGCGCCCTGAGACCGGTAGAGCCCGAGGTAGCCCACACCGTTAACGCTATGCGCCTGGGCGGCAATCGACTTGGGCTGGATCAAACAACGGCCAGACATCTGCGGAGGTTGCCGGCTACATGGTCCGCCGCAGCAGGCTGCGCAATACCGGCAACGGGCGGGCGTTGAGCACGTCGGCGGCCTGCAGCCATCCGCGCCGCGCCCGGGCCAGGCCGAAGGACAGGGTCTGGAAGTCGCGCGCGCGATGGGCATCCGAGTTGATGCTCACCAGCACTCCGCTGGCCTTCGCGACATTGTGCGCTTTCGAGCCCGTCAGGTAGACCAGCGCGGCACCGTAGCTCACCGCCGGCACCACCCTGAGGTCCACCTGTATACCGTTCGCCAACACGGTGCTGGCACGGGTCGTGCCGGCCGAGATCACCCGCTGCGTCATTGGATACGCGACGAAGGTGCGGATCACATCTTTCGGTGAGGCCGAAGCCGCCACGATGTCCAGGTCGCCCACGGTGTCTTTGCCGCGCCGATAACTGCCCGCAACGTCCAGCGACTGAGTCGTGGTCTCGCGGCGCAGGTAAGCCAGGAGCTGCTCGGCCGCATGCGTCGCCACTTCCAGATTAAAGCGGCGGTTCCGATCCAGGTGTGCCTGGATCGCCTCCAGCAAGCGCTGCTCGCTGCGCGCCCCGAATCCCGACAGCACGCTGATCCGGTGCTCGCGCGCAGCTCTGGCCAAGTCGTCCAGCGTGGCAACATGCAGCTCACGCTGCAGCACCTGCACGCGGCGCGGCCCCAAGCCGGGCAGCCTCAGCAAGGCCGCCGCCTGGCCGGGCACGGCCTCGCGCAGTTGTGTCAGCACGGTGCAATTGCCGCTTTCCACGATCTCGCGAATCTTCCCGGCCAGGTCGTCGCCAATGCCCGGCAGCGCGGTCAGGTCGACGCCCCGCGCCAGCATGGCGCCTGCGTCTTCGGACAATCCGCTGACAGTGCGGGCCGCATTGCGGTAGGCGCGAATCCGGAATGGGTTGGCGCCCGAGATATCCAGCAGATCGGCGATTTCATTGAAGATCGCGACGATGGCGTCGTTGGTACCCGTCGTCTTGCCGGCCGGCCCCGGCGTAGCGCGGCCAAGCCGGCGGGCACCCTTTCCGGCCGCCGCGGCGATGTGTTGAAAACGGGCCGTCACGTCGTTCCTCCTGCGCGGGTTGGCATCCCCTGAATTCTGGACGACCGTGCGGCGAGAGGGTTGCGGCACATCAAGGCGCCGTTCGCCGCCGACGGCAGGCTTCTGCAAGGCCGACATCGCGTTGTGACGGTGTCCGTTGATACCGATCAAAGGCCAGCCCCGACCCGCCACTATCGTGGAACCGAGCACAACCCTCACAAGGATCCAAACGATGGCATGGGACACCGGTGTCTACGAAGCTGATGTGAAGCGTTTCTTGCGCAAGTCGGCCGTGTATCTGTTTCACCTGCGGCGCCTACCCGCCATCGCACGTCGCCACGGAAACCGTCACCACCCTGGCCTACAGCGACTTCAAGGCTTTGCTCAAGGCCGGCAAGGTGCGCGGCGCCACTGTTGGCGAGACGGCGATCAGCGGCACGCTGGCGACAGCCGGTGTTGAGACCATCCTGCCAGCCGACCAGGCGGCCGCGCTACAGCGCGGCGGCAGCCCCGAGCGCGCCTTCGCCACGGCCCGCATCAGCGATACGGGGCTGCTGGCCGACCTGGACGCGGCTCATGTGCGCTATGCCGGGCAAGGCGATGCCAGATGGCTGGGCACGCTACTGTCCTGGATCGTGCCGGCCCTCGTCTCCTTCGCGATCTGGAGCCTGCTGTACCGGCGCATAGGGAATGCCGCGGGGGGGCCTGATGGAGATCGGCAAGAGTAAGGCCCGGGGCTATCTTCAGCGGGAGACTGGGGTGACCTTCGCCGACGTCGCCGGCATCGACGAAGCCAAGGTGGAGTTGATGGAGGGGGTGGTGGACTTTCTCAAGAACCCGGAGCGCTACCGGCGCCTGGGCGGCAAGATTCCCAAGGGGGTGATGCTGCTGGGTGCCCCGGGCACCGGCAAGACGCTGCTGGCACGCGCCGTCACCGGCGAGACCGGGGTGCCGTTCTTCAGCATGAGCGGTGCCGAGTTCGTGGAAATGTTCGTCGGCGTGGGCGCGGCGCGCGTGCGCGACCTGTTCGCGCAGGCCGAACAGAAGGCGCGTGCATCATCTTCATCGACGAACTGGACGCGCTGGGCAAGACCCGTACCCTCAACACGGCCGGCGGCCAGGATGAGCGCGAACAGACGCTCAACCAGTTGCTGGTGCGAATGGACGGCTTCGACACCAACAAGGGCGTGATCATCATGGCCGCCACCAACCGCCCGGAAATCCTCGACGCCGCGCTGCAGCGGCCCGACCGCTTTGACCGCCATATCGTGCTGGACCGCCCCGACCTGAAAGGGCGCGAGCAGATCCTTGGTGTGCACGTGCGTCATGTCAAGCTGGCCCCGGAAGTCAATCTCCGAGAACTGGCCGCGCGCACGCCGGGCTTTGCCGGCGCCGACCTCGCCGACCTGGTCAACGAGGCCGCCCTGCTGGCCGCCCGCCACAACAAGCCGGCGGTCGACAACGCAGACTTCAACCTGGCCCTCGACCGCATCGTTGGCGGGCTGGAAAAACGCAACCGGATCATGATCCCGCTGGAAAAGCAGACAATTGCCCACCACGAAGCCGGACATTCGCTGGTCGCCGAATGCTGTCGGCTCGCGGACCGGGACTCGCGCATCTCCATCATTCCGCGCGGCGTTGCGGCGCTCGGCTTTACGCAGCAGACCCCGACCGAAGACCGCTACCTGCTACGCCGCAGCGAGCTGCTGGACCGGCTGGATGTGCTACTGGGCGGGCGCGCGGCGGGACAGATTGTCTTCGGCGACGTCTCCACCGGCGCGCAAAACGACCTGGAACGTGCCACCGACATGGCGCGACAGATGATCACCCAGTTCGGCATGAGCGAATCGCTCGTGCCGTGCTACGAGCGCGCACGCAGCACCCTGCTGCCCTCCGCGGCCGCCCTGTCGCGGCCGGAACGCGAGTACAGCGAGCGCACCGCGCAGGCCATCGACGAGGAGATCCGGCTCACGCTGGACCAGTCCGCCGAGCGGGCACGCCAGACCTTGCTCGGGCAGCGCGCCCGCCTCTACCGGCTGGCGCAACTGCTGCTTGAGAAAGAAGTGGTCGACCGGGCCGCGCTCGACGCCCTGATGCAGGCGGGCGCGACAGCGCCGCAAGACGAACCCGTCATGCAGTAGCCACCCGAGGAGTACCCCATGGCATCTCCGCTTACCCCCTTCCTGGCAGTCCGAGAGGCTGCACAGCGCCTGCAAGGCAATGCCTCCGACTACGATCCGCTGCTCGACATGGCCCACGGCAAGGACATTGTTTTGCTTGGCGAAGCCACGCACGGCACGGCCGAGTTCTACCGGATGCGGGCGCAGATCACGCAGGCGCTGGTCCGTGGCCAGGGCTTCGATGCCGTCGCCATCGAAGGGGACTGGCCCGACGCCTGGCGTGTCAACCGCTACGTGCAGGGCGAGGGCGACGACAGCGCCGAGCAGGCCCTAAGCGATTTCGAACGCTTCCCGTCCTGGATGTGGCGCAACCGGGAATTCCTGACGTTCATCGAATGGCTGCGCGGCCACAATGCCGGCCTGCCGCCGGAACGGCGGGTCGGTGTCTATGGGCTCGACCTCTACAGCCTGTACCGCTCGGCCGAGGCCGTGATCCGCTACCTTCAGCGCGCCGACCCGGTGCAGGCCGAGACTGCCCGGCAGCACTATGCCGCGCTCGACCATGTGCGTGACCCGGCTGCCTACGGCTACCAGGCCGCCACCGGGCTGCGTGCGCCGGCGCGCGACGGCGCCATCCGCCAGCTGCTGCAGCTGCGCAACGACGAGGCCGCCTATATTTCCCGCAACGGCCTGGCGGCCATGGATTCGCACTACTTTGCCGAGCGCAACGCGACGGTGGTCGTCAATGCGGAAGCCTACTATCGTGAGATGTTCGGCCGCCGCGTCAGCACCTGGAATCTACGCGACGCGCACATGGCGCAAACGCTGTCTTCGCTGGCCACCTACCGGTTGCGTCGCGGCGGCAGCGGGCGCATCGTGGTCTGGGCCCACAACTCCCACCTGGGCGATGCGCGTGCCACGGAATCACAGCTGCGCGGCGAGTGGAACCTGGGGCAGCTGGTGCGCCAGCAGGCCGGCGCGCAGGCGCTGCTGGTCGGCTTTACCACCTACACCGGCCATGTCTGCGCGGCCTCCGAATGGGACGGCGACCCCGAACATAAAGCTGTGGTGCCGGCACTGCACGACAGCTGGGAGGCACTGTTCCACAGCACCGGGCTCGACCGCTTCTTCCTGCCGCTTGGACCGCAGGCCAGCCACCCGCTCTTCGAGGTCATGCTGGAACGCGCCATCGGCGTGCTCTACCTGCCCCGCACGGAGCGTGCCAGCCACTATTTCGATGCCTCGATCGCCGGCCAGTTCGACGCCCTCTTTCACCTGGACGAAACCACCGCGCTGGAGCCGCTGCAGCCCGGGCATCCCGTGCCCGCGCTGGGCAGCGGCCGGCCGGACTGAAGCGCGCCTGCCACAGGCGCCGGGCACCACCGCGGGGCTTGCGTTGCGTCAACGCGCAGGCCGGGATGGCAACTACCGTAAAGCGTGCGAGCCCCACTAATGCGGAGATCATCATGCCTGCCAGAACACTTATCTTCCACCAGGGCGCGCGCCGCATGATGCTGAGCGGCGTGGAACAACTGGCCCACGCGGTCAAGGTGACGCTGGGCCCGGGCGGCCGCAACGTGATCGTGGAGCGGCCCGACATGGTGCCGCTGGTCGCCAATTCCGGCGTGGTCGTGGCGAAGTCGGTGACGCTGGCCAATCCCTTCGCCGACATGGGCGCCCGCCTGCTCTGCGAGGCCGCGGTGCGCACCAGCGAGATCGCCGGCGACGGCACCACGACCGCGACTACGTTGGCCCACGCGATCGTGGCTGAAGGCGTGAAATACGTCGAAGCCGGCCACGACCCCATGCAACTCAAGCGCGGCATCGAGGCCGCCGGCAAGCTGGTCGCTAGCGCCTTGCTGGAATGCGCCCGGCCCTGCGATAGTACCGACGAGATGCGCCAGATCGCCACGATCTCGGCCAGCGGCGACCAGTCCGTCGGCACGCTGGTGGCTCAGGCTGTCGAGCGGGTCGGCAAGGATGGCGCGATCAGCGTGGAGGATGGCTCCAAGCTGGACGACGCACTCGACATCGCCGACGGCGCGCTGATCGATCGCGGCTACCTCTCGCCCTTGTTCGCGACCAACGAGAGCCGTGCCGTCGTGCTGGAATCGCCTCTGGTGCTGCTGTGCGACGCGAACATTGCCGCCATCGCGCAGCTGCTGCCGGTCCTGGAGGCCGTGAGCCACGCGGGCCGGCCCTTGCTGGTCATCGCCAACGATGTGGAGGGCGAGGCGCTGGCCACGCTCGTGGTGAACAACCTGCGCGGCGCGCTGAAGAGCTGCGCGGTCAAGTCGCCGGGTTTCGGCGACTCGCGTACCGAGCAGCTGGGCGACCTGGCCGCGCTGACCGGCGCCACCGTGGTCTCACCGCAGGCAGGCATCTCGCTCGAGCACGTGACGCTGGAACAGCTTGGCGAAGCCCGCCGCGTGGAGGTCAACAAGGACACCACCACCCTGATCGGCTCCGGTGACGAACGCCCGCGTGTGGCCGAGCGCATTGCCGCCCTGCGCCTGCGCCTGGACGAGGTGCGCTCGGACTATGAGCGTGAGGCGCTGCAGCGGCGCCTGGCCCGGCTGGCCGGCGGCGTGGCCGTGATCAAGGTGGGTGCGGCCACGGAGAGCGCGCTGCACGAGCGCAAGAACCGCTTCCAGGATGCTTTGCACGCCACCCGTGCCGCGGTGGACGAAGGCATCGTCGCCGGCGGCGGCGTGGCGCTGCTGCGCGCCCGCGCCGCCCTCGAAGCCTGGCAGGCGCCGAACGCCGAGCAGGCCGCCGGCGGCCACATCGTCCACGCGGCACTGGCTGCGCCGATGCGGCAGATCGCCGCCAACGCCGGTGCAGATGCCGACGCGGTGGTGCACCAAGTGAGCGCCGGTTCAGGCACGCTCGGCTACGACGCCGGCACCGAGCGCTATGGCGACATGATCGAACTCGGCGTGATCGACCCCGTCAAGGTGGTGCGCACCGCCCTGCAAAATGCCGTGTCGATCGCCTCCCTGCTGCTGACGACGGACTGCATGATCGCGATTCAGCGCAGCCCCGCCGGCCAGGGCGATGCCGGCACGCGCCCGGGGTCGTCGATGTTCGGCGAAGACTACTGAGCAACGCTGCCTGCGTGACCCGCCATGACTACCCTCGATTGCGAAAGCCCGCTGCTGACCGACCTGTACGAGTTCACCATGATGCAGGCGTACTTCGACAGCGGCATGAACGCTATCGCCAGCTTCGAGTTCTTCGTCCGAAAACTGCCGCCGGGCAGGAACTTCCTGCTGGCGGCAGGGCTGGAACAGGTGCTCGCCTACCTGGAACGGCTGCGCTTCAGCGAGGACGACGTTGACCAGCTGGCGTCGACCGGGCATTTCAGCCCGGCATTCCTGCAATCGCTCATGCCCTTCCGCTTCAGCGGGGATGTCCAGGCCATGCCGGAGGGCACGGTGTTCTTCCCAGACGAGCCCATCCTGCGCATCACCGCGCCAATCCAGCAGGCCCAGCTGGTCGAAAGCCGGGTCATGAACCTGCTGCACTACGAGACCATCGTGGCCAGCAAGGCGGCGCGCGTGGTGCTGGCGGGGGCGGGGCGCATGCTGGTCGACTTTGGCCTGCGCCGCGCGCACGGCGCCGAAGCCGGCTTGCTGTCGGCCCGCGCCAGCTATCTGGCGGGGTTCACTGGCACCGCGACACTGCTGGCCGGCGTGCGCTTCGCCATCCCGTCCTACGGCACCATGGCGCATTCCTATGTGCAGGCGCACTTGGACGAGGGCGAGGCCTTCGCGTCGTTCGCGCGCTCACAGCCGGAAAACGCCACGCTGCTGATCGACACCTACGACACCGAGACCGCCGCGCAGAAGGTGGCAGTACTGGCCGCGATGCTGCGCGCCAGTGGGATCGCCGTCAAAGCGGTGCGCATCGACAGCGGCGACCTCGGCGAGCATGCGCGCCGGGTGCGCGCCATCCTCGACGGCGCCGGCCTGCAGTCGATCGGCATCTTTGCCAGCGGCAACCTGGATGAGTATCGCGTCCGCGACCTGGTCGCAGCGGGCGCGCCCATCGACGGTTTCGGGGTCGGCACGCGCATGAACACCTCGGCCGACGCCCCGTATCTAGACTGCGCGTACAAGCTGACCGAGTATGCAGGCCTGCCGCGGCGCAAGCGCTCGGAAGGCAAGGCCACCTGGCCTGGCCGCAAGCAGTCCTACCGTCGTTACGGCGCCGACGGCACCATGCTCGACGATACGCTGACAATCGAGGGGGATGCCTGTGACGGGCTGCCGCTGATGCAGCCTAGCATGGCGCGTGGCCGGCGTGTGGCGCCAGAGGTGCCGCTGCTCACCAGCCGGGCCTATGCCGCACAGCAACTCGCCGCGCTGCCCGCCGCCCTGCAAGCGCTGGAGCCGTCGGCACCCTATCCGGTCACCGTCAGCACTACCCTGCAGGACCTGGCGCGCGCTGCCGATGCGCTGACCGCGCAGGCCAGCCCGACAGCGGCGCCCCGGTAGTGCGGCAAGGGCGAATGCCTGAGCTAGCCGGGCCTGACTTCGATCTGGTTGACGACCGCGCTGACACCCGGTGCAGACCAGGCCGCTTCGAATGCCGCCTCGCGCTCGGCCAGCGTGCGCAGAGTGCCGGTCAGCGTCACCGCGCTATCCCTCACCGTCACGGTTACCTGGTCGGCGTCGCTGGCAGCCTGGCGCGCGATGGCCGCCTGGATCCGTGCCGCCACGTCCTGCTTGTCGGCACGAGGCCGGATGGCGAGCGCATTGGTGACCCCGACCACGCCGAACAGTCCGGCCACGGCGTGCTCGGCGCCGGTGCGCTGGTAGTACCAGTCGACATCGCCGCTAAGGGTCACCACGCCGTGTTCGACCAGGATCCGGATACGGTCGGCCGGCACCATCGAATTCCAGGACAGCACGTTGGCCGCGGCCCGGGCAATGTCGGCATCGGTGCGGCGCGCATCGTCGGGCAGGTGGACGTCCAGTTCCACGGCCAGCGCCCGCACCCCGGGAATGCGCCTGACCGCCGCTTCTGCCGAGTACTTCTCGGCAAAGGTTCCAAGGTGCCCGGTCAGCGTGACGACGCCGTCCTGGACCTGGACCCCGATCTCGTTGCCATGGACCGCCGGATCCCAGATCAGCGCCTCGGTCACGTCTTGCTGCAGCTGCCTGTCGCCCTTCATGGGTGCCTCCTCGCGTGTGCGTGTCTTTACCGCCCTTTCAGGCAAGCCACGACCTCCGCATCCTCGACCTGCGAGAAGTCGCGGTAGAACTCCCCCACTGCCCGGAAGCCGGCCGGCGTCTCCAGGCACACCACCTCGTCGGCATAGGGCTGCAACAGTTCCAGCGTCCGCGGCGGCGCCACCGGCACCGCGCAGACGAGCCGCGCGGGCTTCTGCTCGCGGATGGCGTGCAGCGCGGCGATCATCGAGGCCCCGGTCGCCAGGCCGTCGTCCACAATGATGACCTGTCGACCGGTGGCGCGGACCGGTTCCCGGCCCGGCGTGTAGGCGGCGCGGCGCCGCCGCAGCGTCGCAAGCTGGGCCGCGCGCTCGCGGTCGATGTATTCGCTGTCGGCGCCTGCCGCGGCGGCATAGGGTGTGAGATAGGTCCAGCCGCTCTCGTCTACGGCGCCGATGGCGAACTCCGGGTTGCCCGGTGCGCCGAGTTTGCGCACGAGCACGACGTCAAGGTCCGCGCCGAGCGCATCGGCAATGATGGCGCCCATCGGCACTGCACCGCGGGGAACGGCCAGCACCAGCGGCCGTTCTCCTGCGTGGCCGGAAAGCGCACGCGCCAGTTGTGCGGCCGCATCGGCCCTGTCAATGAATGGCATGGTCCCCTCCTTTGGCTGCCTGGGTGGCGGCTTACGCCGGATAGCCCACGCTCTGGGCCAGGATCACGCGCTGGTCGTGCTCCAGCCGCATGGAGGCGGCCAGCGCGCGGCGGTCCAGCAGGCCGCGCGCCACCGTGGCCAGGCCGGACGCGGCGCAGAAGAGGTAAACGTTCTGGCTGATATACCCCGTATCCAGCGCGGTATAGAACTGGCGCAGTGGCTTGTCGGTCTCGTCGAGCCTGGAGAGCCGGCTCACGTAGACGAGGTTCAATGGCGCCTCGGCAACATAGTCCTGCAGGCCGGTCGCCGCGCGCAGGTCTTCGCCGATGACCAGCCGAAGGCGCCAGTCCGCCGGTTCAAGCACGTACAGTCCGTCGCGCAGCGCCGCGTACAGGTCGATTTCCTGCCAGTTGCGGGTCGAGGGCGCGGTGCGCAGGCCAGTGCCCGGGCGATTGACGCCGAAAGCCGCCCACAGCAGGGACGACAGCAGCGTGTCATCCAGGTTCCGCGGGGCAAAGTGTCGGGTCGAGCGGCGCTGCAGCAGCGCCGTCAGCAGCGGCATGCCACCTTCGGTCTGCGGTGGCGGCAGCTTCAGGTATTCCACGCCGGCTTCGGATAAAACGATGGGATGTGTCACGTCGTGCTCCAGATCGATGGGGTCGGCAACGCCCCCCTGGGATTACCGTAGGCGGCAAGCCGGCCCTGCCATTTGGGATGGATCAAAGGAAAGCCCGTTTGCTCGCGGCGTGTAGCAGAACAGCTCGGTCCCGGCTCCTGATCGGCCTTGCCTCTCCGGGTGTCCGGCCACATGCGCAGGCCGCCGGCCATGCGACCCCTGCGCTCTGACGCTCTGACGAACGCAGGCGCGGCTTGGCCATGCCGCGCCGCCCGACGCATTGCGCACTCCTTGCGATACGTCAAGCCCCTCCAAGGTTGCCCTCCTAGACTTATCCAGACCTGCGCGCCCCGGGGCAGGCCAGCCGCTTGACTATAGGAGTTCCTCCATGCCAGACCAGACCGATCCCGCCTTCGAACTCGCGCGCTGCGCCGAGCAGTCCGCCCTGCGCATATGGCTGCGCTGGGAAGAATCGCGCCAGATGCTGCTCAGGCTCCGCCTCAAGGCCCTGGACGAGGACATCAAAGGCACCCGGCAGGCGCTCGCCCACGTCAACGATGCGCCCGACTGGAACGCCTTCAATGGCCTGCCCGCTCAGATTCTGGCCGCGCAGGTCGAGCGCAACGCCGCGCATGCACGCGACTTTGGCAGCCTTTACATAGAAATGGCCTCGGCCTTCATGGAGCACCTGCGCGAGTCGACCGAAGCCTGGCACGACTATCAGCAGAAGGTCATGGTGGAGGGAGGCGGCTACTCGCCCTTTGCGGAATCGGCGCGCGAGATGTTCGACAACGTCGGCCGCCTGATGGCCGTCCCTACCCCAGGCGCGAAGGCCCCGGCGCGCCCCGCCGGCGCGTCACGGAGCTGACGAGATGGCCGGACAACGCATTGCCCTGGTAACGGGAGGCATGGGCGGCCTCGGCGAAGCAATTGCCGTGCGGCTGCTGGCTGACGGCGTGCGCGTCGTGGTGACGCACTCCGTACACAATGACCACGTGACCCAGTGGCTTGGCGCACAACGCTCCGCCGGCCGCGAATTCACGGCGTTCCCGGTCGACGTGACGGACTTCGCGTCCTGCCAGCACTGCGTGTCGCAAGTGCGCAGCGAGCTCGGCGACGTCGATATTCTGATCAACAATGCCGGGGTCACGCGCGACCGGACCCTGCGCAAGATGGATAAGGCTGACTGGGACTTCGTGCTGCGCACGGACCTCGACTCGCTCTTTCATATGACGCGGCCGCTGGTTGAGCCGATGTTGGCGCGTGGTTGGGGCCGCATCGTCAATATCTCGTCGGTCAATGCCTCGCGGGGCGCCTTTGGCCAGACCAACTATGCCGCCGCCAAGGCGGGGGTACATGGCTTCACCAAGGCGCTGGCGCTGGAACTCGCGCGCAAAGGCATCACCGTCAACACCGTTTCGCCGGGCTACCTGGATACCCACATGGTGACGGACATGCCCGCCGAGATCCTCGAGCGGGACGTGTTGCCGACCATCCCGGTCGGCCGGCTAGGCAAGCCGGCCGAGGTCGCGGCGCTGATCTCTTACCTGTGCAGCGACGACGGGGCCTTCGTCACTGGCGCGAATTTTGCCATCAACGGCGGGCAACACCTGCAATGAGGATCGACGACAGGACGTCACCGCCCAGCCTGTCGGCCATGCCGGAATGCGCGCCGCAGCCCGCCATACCGGCGCAAGTCTGGTTGGACAAGCAGATCCGCGCCGGCCTGGCCCGCGCCACCGGGGGCCTGTCGGTGATCTCGGCAAGCCTGGCCGGGCTCGACTGGGCGCTGCAGCTCGGCATCTCCCCGGCAAAGATCGTGCAGGCCTGGCAAGTGTGGCTGCAACACAGCATCGAAGATTCGCCACGGCTGTTGCCGACCGCGGCCGAGCCCCCGTCCGTTGACGTCAGCGATCAGCGCTTTGCCGATGCCGGCTGGCAGGACTGGCCTTATCGTTGCTGGCGCGATGCGTTCATGCGCAACGAGGCCTTCTGGGAGTCGCTGACGCAGGATATCGACGGCCTGTCGCGCCATCACCAGCACATCGTCGCCTTCTGTGCCCGGCAATGGCTTGACCTGCTCGCACCCGGTAATGTTTGGTGGATGAGTCCGACGATTGCCAGGACCGCCTCGAGCACCTTCGGCGCCAACTTCCTGCAAGGCGCCCATCACTGGCTGCAGGACGCCAGTGAGCTGCTGTCAAAGGTGCCTGGACTGCCCGCGGGGCGCCCCGCGCTGGAATTTCTACCCGGGCGCGACGTGGCGTGCACGCCTGGCAAGGTGGTGTTCCGCAACGCGTTGATCGAACTGATCGAGTATGCGCCCGCACCCGGCACCGATACGGTCTGGCGCGAGCCGGTCCTGATCGTGCCATCCTGGATCATGCGGTATTACATCCTCGACCTGAAGCCCGAGAATTCGCTGGTGCGCTACCTGGTCGAGAGCGGCCATACCGTGTTCATGATCTCATGGAAAGACCCGGACGCCTCGGCCCGCGACTTCGGGCTTGACACCTACCTGGAGGCCGGGCTTCTGACTGCGCTCGACACCGTGCACGCGCGCTGCGACGGCGCGCACATCCACGCCGCCGGGTATTGCCTGGGCGGCACCCTGCTTGCCACGGGTGCCGCCATGCTGGCCCGCGACGCCGCCGGCGGGCCACTGGCCAGCATGACGCTCTTTGCGGCCGAAACCGATTTCCATGATCCGGGCGAACTGGGCCTGTTCATCGACAAGAGCTCGCTCGCCACGCTCGACGCCCTCATGTGGAGTCAGGGATATCTGGACGGGCCGCAGATGAAGTCTGCCTTTCAGATGCTGAACGCCCAGGACCTGATCTGGTCGCGCGTAATGAGCGAGTACCTGCTCGGCCAACGTTTGCGCGCCAACGATCTGGTCTCTTGGAACCGCGACACCACGCGACTGCCTTACCGCCTGCATTCGGAATGCCTGCACAAGCTGTTCCTGGGCAACGAGCTGGCCACCGGCAAGCTATGCGTTGGCGGACAGCCTGTCGCCCTGTCGGACCTCGACCTCCCGCTCTTCGTGGTAGGCACCGAACACGACCACGTCTCGCCCTGGCGATCCGTGTACAAGCTCCACTTGCTGACCCGGGCCGAACTGACCTTCTTGCTGACTTCGGGCGGCCACAACGCAGGTATCGTGTCGGAGCCGGGCCACCCGGGCCGGCGCTACCATGTGCATACGCGAATGCGCGCCGCGCCCTACCTGAGCCCGGAGCAGTTCCTCAGCGTGGCTGTGTACCGCGACGGTTCCTGGTGGCCGGCGTGGCATGACTGGCTAGTGGCCCACTCGACCGGATCCTGCACGCGACAGGCGCCGGCCCAGGGGCTCGCGGACGCTCCTGGTGCCTACGTTCTGGAACCCTAGAAAGGGGCTTGTTCGCAGCGCTGTGCCTTACACATTGGGAAAAGGCAAACTACCGGTGAAAGACATGCCGGCGGACAGTTTCTAGTCAACTCTCAATGGGCCGAAAGGTATGTCGGGAAGACGGAACCTGAACGCCTAGGGCACGAGAACTGCGCACCCACCATCGCGGGCGGCAATCAGTGCATCGCCGCCCGTACGCAAATGCTCGCGTGGAAAAAATCCTCGGCAGAAAAGCCAGCCCTAATCGCGCGAGCCCGCCAGACAGCATAAGTTCTACCTTGGACCTCGATGTACCGCTTACGGATAGCCGGCTCGAACGGAAACATGCCGTCTGACACGGGAAATACCGGTCGACGCCTAAGGAACTCGTTCCAGAAACCCTGCGCAAGCTGGCGGAGTGTTCGGCTGCCATTATTCATCGTATCTCATCAAGCGACCCCACTATCAGTGTTGATAGGTAATCGGCCGACCTCCCTCGGCATCCCGCTCTGTCGCAGCCGCCGCACTGCACCTCCTTTCATCGCATCGCCGAGGCACTACGGCAAAATCAGTGCGACATCAGTACCGGCACTGTCATCGACTCGAGCAGCGTGCGGGTAACACCGCCAAGGACCAGCTCGTGCACCCGACTGTGGCCGTAGGCCCCCATGACGATCAGGTCAGCATTTCGGTCCGCGGCGTGTGAGAGCAACATCTGGCCGGTGTCATCGCCGCCCCCCGCCGCAAAAGTGCACAGCTGCACTGCCACGCCATGCCGAGCCAGCCAGTCCACCGCATACTGAGGCGGCGACACCCATGGCCCTTTCAGAACGCCTGAGGGCGTCCACGAGACCACTTCCACGGTGTCTGCGCGCTGCAGAAGCGGGAGCGCATCGCGGATGGCCCGCGCCGACTCGCGGCTGCCGTTCCACGCCACCATGATGTTCTTTCCAACGTGCGGGAACCGGCCTGCATACGGCACCACCAGCACCGGCCGCCCGCATTGCAGCACGATGGATTCAACAAAGCCACGCTCGGCGTAGGCGGCATCATCAGTGGGATCGTGCTGTCCGAGGATGACAAGATCCGCCCGATGTGCCTCTGCCTGGACCGTCGCCGCCGTGGCCCAGTCCGGCGCACGCCATTCCGTAGTGACGGCGACCTCGTCCGTCGCGCCCATCAGGGCATGGCGGGCCCGCTCGCCGACCTGATGCTGCCATTCGTCGTAAGAGGCGAGATAGCGGTCACCGTCCACCAGGTAGCGCACGGCGGTGGGATCGGGCTTGCCGACTGCAAGCAGGCCGACCAGCGTGGATTGGAACTCCAGCGCCAACTGGGTGGCGAGGTTCAGCCGGTCGTACACACGGCGGCTGGAATCGAGATGAACCAGGATCGTTGCGTATTCCATGGATTGTCTCCATCAGGCAGCCCCGAACGGGGCTTGCTTAAGCCTATGTCGCCACTTGGCCCAGGATTTGTCGTGCATCAAGCCGCCTTCCTGTCCGCGCCACAGTCGGTACCGGTGGCACCACTACCGCTCTGGTTCGCGCCACTATGATTCCCATAGAGCGAGCGCCGGTGCGTTTGGAATGCGCCCCGGTGGCAAACCTCGCAGGAGACTCACATGCATGAAACGAAGCGGTCGTACAAGGGATTACATATCGTGCTGTGCGTCCCCGACGCCACCGCGCCAGGCAAGCCCAGCGGCGGCGTCCTTTTCACAGCCCCGGACAGAAGCATCGGCGTTCGCTTTACGCCAGATTGGCGCGCCCTGCGGGGTAGCGTGCAACAGGCTGAAGAGTGGTTCTTCGCCTACGCAGCGGGAGTCGTCGATTGCGAACTGGTCGGCGGCTTCGGCATTGACTTGCGCTACGACTGAGCGGCGCGGCCAACCGAGCATGAGAGGCCATTGCCCGGAACACCAGGTACGGGTTGCCCCAGGTCGCCTGACGCCAGCGCGATCGTGCGTGGCTTCGGCGGCCGCAGCGGGTCCGGTACGGCGGTACACGCTGCGCATAGCGGCACCAACGCGCAGGCGGCAAGCCTGCGCCATCCTGGCGGTATTGTCGGGGTGCATGACTGCAAGCGATTCTTCATGGCTAGCTCCCTGTGGGGCGAGCACCGCCCCAGGGCGGCTGCCGCCGGCCACGACGTGCGCTTCACACCGCGAAGCGAAAATGGCCGCTGTGCAGCACGATGTGCCGCGCACCCGTCATCTCGAACAGGGCTCCCGCGACGCGTTCAATGTCCTGGCGGTTGCTGATGAATGCCGGCAGCAAATCTTCACTGCGGTACGAGCGTGCGCCGAAATGATCCTCAAGCGCCTCAGCAGTGATTTCATAGGTCGCGGGCGACCCGTCCACCTTCGCGGTGCACTGCAGGCTGGGACCTGTCGGGCAATAATCCGGCATCTCGCCGGCAAAGTCGATCTTATGCATAGCTGTCTGGCGTAACGCCCTCCAAAGTCTGTTCGCCTGCCTACGCCTCCTCGGCGCGGACCAGCAGGACGGGCGCGACGGCTAGGGTAATCACGCTCCGCGCGACGCTGCCCATGACGAGTCGCCGCACTCCCCGTCGGCCGTGCGTACCCATCACAACCAGATCGGCGCCCCAGCCATTGGCTTCGGCCGCGATCGTGGTAGCAACGTCGTCCTCCGCCATCGGCTTGCCGAGCAGCCGCGTTACGTGGCGAATGCCCGCCGCGGCAAGCCTGCTGGCGGCGGCGGCGAGGACGCTTTCGCCCGCCGTCGTGAGGTCCTCTATCAATCTCACCGGATCCAGATTGCTGACATCCAGGAATGGGCTGCGGTCATCGACCACATGGACCACCTCCACTTCCGCGCTGGCGGCGAGCGCGATGATCATGGCCTGTTCCAGGGCAAGTTCCGAAGCGGCGCCGCCGTCCATGGCGACAAGGATGCGCTGGTACATAGCGGATTCTCCGGCGATGGGAGCCTGTGGTGGCTCGGGTCTGGACTAGCTTAATCCAGCGTAGGGCAACCGGC
Organism: Cupriavidus sp. FW305-F7; assembly: GCF_058782875.1. Classification (NCBI taxonomy): domain Bacteria; kingdom Pseudomonadati; phylum Pseudomonadota; class Betaproteobacteria; order Burkholderiales; family Burkholderiaceae; genus Cupriavidus; species Cupriavidus sp. FW305-F7. The sequence goes on from NZ_JBYSYC010000022.1 coordinate 40,655, forward strand.
GCAACTGCTGTTGATATGTGTCAAAGCCGCGGCACGGCGCTCCAACCGCCGTGGCGGGAGGCCGTATGTCCCAGTTGATGCGCATCAATGGCGGCCGCCACGCAAGGCCTACGCTGCAGAAACAGCGACGTCCGCTGCCATCTGATCGGAGCCCGTGATGACCCAAGCCGTGATTGTTTATTACTCCCGGACCGGCACCGTACGCCAGGTCGCCGAGGCCGTTGCCGCGCGGTCGGGATGGCCACTGGCCGAGGTCGCCGACGTGAAAAGCCGCGCCGGGATCCTTGGCGACCTCCGGTGCGTTATCGATATCCTCTTTCACCGCCAAGTCGAGTACCGCTACGCCGGCCCGGCCCTCGATCGCTGCGAGCACGTCGTGGTCCTGGCACCGGTATGGATGGGCAGGCTGGCGGCCCCGATGCGCGGCTTCCTCGCCGCCAGTGTCGCCAAGCCGCCGCTGGCCGCGCGCGTGTCTGCAATCTGTGTCATGGCAGCGCGCGGGGGCTTCCAGGCAGAGGCGGAGATAGCCAAGCTCACGGGCAAAACACCCGCGCCGGCACTCGTGCTGCTCGAGCGCGACGTGCTGAGCGGCGATGCCGCCGCCGAGATCGATGACTTCGTGCAGGCGTTGCGCTTCGCGGACTCCAGGCCTGCCCACGCCGGGCGGCCCGCCTGGTTGTCCCCGAACGAGACCTGAGCGCTTCTTCCGGCCCCGTCGCCCTTTCGCGGTCCGCTCTGACCCGCCGCGAACCCGCGCGGTGTCCTGCCCGCGGCGACCCGGTCCAGGCGTCGGGTTCAGCGACGCGGACAGGGTGTCGTGCCGCAGAGCAGCCAGTCGTCCTCGAGCGTATTGACCGGCAGCCGGAACGTCATGTCGAGCGGCTCGCCAGCGACGACGATGTCGCGCATCTGGTCCCGTCCCTGGTAGCCCACCGCGAGCCGATAGGCACCCGGCTTGAGTCGCATGTAGAACAGAGGTCCGCTGGCGGTAGTGTGCAGCACGGGGCGGCCCGCCTGGCTGGCCACGACCACCGTGGCACCGCCCAGCGGCTTGCCGCGCCCGGCATCCACCATCGTCAGCCGTACATTGAAACGCGCGGCGACGGTCAACATGCTTTGCAGGCCCGCCTCATCGTCCCCACCCGATACGTAGGAGACGCCGTGCTGCTCCATAATCTGCACGCCAGCTCCAGCCGGCGCGGCGCGAGTGGCGCAACCGGCCGCCGCAACGGCAATCGCCAGCGACGACAGCCCGAGGCCAAGCCTTCTTGAAACCTGCATTTGCGTCACTCCGAGACGATTATTGGGGTATCCGCGGACCGGGACGGAACGGTCAGGGGCTTTCGCTGCCTGACTGCTGCCGAACGAGCAGTATGGGGCGAACCGTCTTGCTGACCACGTGCTCCGAGACCGAGCCCAGCACCATGTGCCGCACGCCGCGATGGCCGTGTGTGCCCATGACGATCAGGTCCGCGCTCCAGTGGTCCGCTTCCGCGACGATCGCCTCGGCAATCCTCGCAGGGGTGCCGGGCGTCTCGGCCAACCTGCTGCTCCAGCGCACGCCGGAGGCACTCAGGCGCTCGCCGGCGCGAGCCAGCACCTGCTTGCCATAAGCAATGATGTCGGCCATTAGCCCGGGCCGGTCACGCGCGCTGATCTCGAAGAACAGGTCGCTGTCGTCGACGACGAACATGGCCCTGACCTCGGCGTGGGTGGCCAGCGCCATGGACACTGCCTGCTCCAAGGCACTTAAGGATGAACGGCTGCCATCGATGGCTAGGAGAATTCGGCGGAACATGGCGACCTCGGCTTCGGCTATGGTTCTTTCCAAAGTAGCGGTCGCAAGGGCATGCGGGTTGATGCCAGTCAACGAAGCCCTAAAGTCCCCCTGACCGACCGGTTGCGAATTCGCGACCTGATCAGCGACATGCGCAGGCCCACCGGTCTTCGTGCCGCGCAATCGCGGTGAGCATGTGGCACACAGCGCTTCGCCGCCATTCAATGCGACAGCAGCAGTGGCATCCCGGCATGGTGCATCAGCGTCCGCGTGGTGCCGCCCAGCATCACCTCGCGCATGCGGGAATGTCCGTAGCCACCGGCCACCAGTAGGTCCGCGTTCAGGCTCCGTGAAGCCTCAAGCAGCACCCGGCCAACCGCCTCGCTCGTCGGTTCGTTGTACACCCCCGCGACAATGCCATGCCGCTCGAGGTATTGACGCAGGCCCGCGACTGGTTCCGACTTTGGAGTAGGCCGGTCGTCCCGGTTCCATACTGCCACGATAGTGACCCGCTCTGCGCACAGCAATAGCGGCATCGCGTCCGCCACGGCGCGAGCGGCCTCTCGCCAGCCATCCCAAGCGATCACGATATGTTCCATCTCCGCCTGCTGGTAAGTATCCGGCACCAGCAACACGGGCCTGCCGGCATTTAGCAGTACATATTCGGCGGTCTCGGCTGCAAGGCTGCCTACCGAATACGGGTCGGGCGGTGGTGCCAGCACGACGATGTCTGATACTCGGCCTTCCTGCGCCAACGCCCATCCCGGGTCTTCCTCGACCACGCGGTGGGTATGTGCCACCCCAGGCGCTGCCTGCTCCATCAGGCGCCGGAACGCGACGCCCATCTCTTCCGCCTGTGCCGCCAGGCCGACCCTGGCCACATCCACGTAGCGCTCTGCATCGCTGCCGGCGTCCGGAATCCGCTCGAACGGCACGCCGGTCGCGGTCAATCCCACCACATGACCGCCGGAGCGCTTGGCGAGGTCCGCTGCAACGCCTACACGAGCGGCGCAGCCTGTGTCACGCCCGAGTTCGACCAATACGGTTTTGAAGACCATGATGCTCTCCTGTGCAGGGACTTCGAAAGCGCCGGGCGACCGGGTTGGTGTGCCGTAGCTCGAAAAGCGAATGTTGTCGCCTGAGTCTCCATTTCTCATTATCGGAGCTCGCCTGGCGGCCAAGCATGATGCACGTCAACATCGAGATGATCGCCCCGCGCCTACACGGCGTACTCTGCATCGCGTTGCGTCGACTTATCCCGCCGTGTTTCGCACCAGTGCCGCCTTCAGTGCACAGAGTTGCCGCCGGTGAAGCTTGCCTTGTGGGTGCCTTGTGGGGGCTTGCGTTGTATCAAGCCACAATGCCATTTCACCACTAGTGTGAATCAGTCAGTCGCTCGCTAGCGCTGTTCAACCCCCCTTGGCAGCTTCCCAGACGTTACGCGTTGAAAGGGAATCCGGATTTGCTTAGGCGTCGGTATAAGTCCACCGAGAAGGAGCAGCACATGTCCAACGAACATACGCAGGTTGTCTGGTTCGAAGATCTAAGACGGGCCGATGTTCCTCGCGTCGGTGGCAAGAACGCGTCGCTGGGGGAGATGGTGGCCAACCTCGCGCCCGCAGGCGTCAAGATTCCCCCGGGGTTCGCAGTCACGGCGGATGCATACTGGCGCTTCATCGACACGAATGGCCTGCAGGAAACCGTGTCCAGGGTGCTCAGCGAACTTGCTGACGGCAAGGTTTCCCTCTCCGAGGCCGGGGCCGCCATTCGTCAGCTCATCCTCCGCGGCGAATGGCCCAGAGAAACGGCTGAGGCGATCCGTCTGGCTTATGAAGAGCTGAACCGCCGGACCGGACGGGTCAACATGGACGTCGCCGTGCGCTCGAGCGCGACCGCCGAGGATTTGCCGGATGCCAGCTTCGCCGGACAACAGGAAACCTTCCTCAATATCCGGGGTGATCGTGCACTGCTTGACGCTTGCCGGCGCTGCTACGCCTCGCTTTTCACCGACCGCGCGATCAGCTACAGGCAGGCGAAGGGCTTCGACCATCTGAAGGTTGCGTTGTCGGTCGGCGTCCAACGCATGGTGCGATCCGACCTGAGCGGCGCCGGTGTGATGTTCTCGATAGACACCGAAACCGGCTTCGACAAGGTGGCCCTGATCAACGCCGCCTGGGGTCTGGGCGAGAGCGTCGTGCAGGGCACCGTCGAACCGGACGAATACGAGGTGTTCAAGCCGCTTCTGTCCGACCCGTCACTCACGCCGATCATCGGGAAGAAGCTCGGCGACAAGAGCCGCAAGATGATCTACACGAGCGATAGCCGCGGTCCGACCAAGTATGTCCCGACATCGAAGGCAGAACGCGCGTCCTTCGTGTTGGGAGATGAGGAGATTCTTACCTTGTCGCGCTGGGCCCGCACGATCGAAGACCACTATGGCCAGCCCATGGACATCGAATGGGCGAAGGACGGCGAGAGCGCAGAGATGTTTATCGTCCAGGCCAGACCGGAAACCGTCCAGTCGCGACGCGAGGCGAGCGCGGTGAAGACCTACCGCATCAAGAAGGCCGGCCGCAAGCTGGCATCGGGCGTGAGCATCGGGGATGCCGTCGCGGCGGGCGTGGTTTGCGTGATCGAGAGCCCACGCGAGATGGGACGCTTCGTCGACGGTGCTATCCTCGTGACCCAATCCACGGACCCCGACTGGGTGCCCGTCATGCGGCGTGCAGCTGCCATCGTCACCGACCACGGCGGCCGCACCTCGCACGCAGCCATCGTAAGCCGTGAGCTTGGGCTTCCGGCGATCGTCGGCACGGGCAATGCGACCCATCTGCTGCACGACGAGCAAGAGGTCACCGTTTCCTGCGCGGAAGGTCGCGAGGGCTTTGTCTACGAAGGCACCGCCGACTATGAAGTCGAGGAAATCGACTTTGGCAGTATCCCGGCAACCCATACCAAGGTCATGCTGAACCTTGCCAACCCCGCAGCAGCGTTCCGCTGGTGGCGGATCCCGGCCGATGGCGTCGGGCTGGCGCGGATGGAGTTCGTGATCAACAATCACATCAAGATCCATCCAATGGCGCTGGTCCGCTACGACACGCTAAAGGACGATGAGGCGAAGCAGACAATTGCCGACTTGACCGCTGGATACGAAAGCAAGACGGAGTACTTTGTCGACCGGCTCGCGCGCGGACTGGGGAGAATTGCCGCTGTCCAGTATCCACACCCGGTAGTGGTCCGCATGAGCGACTTCAAGACCAACGAGTACGCCCATCTGATCGGCGGCGCGGAATTCGAGCCCCGGGAGGAGAACCCGATGCTTGGATTCCGCGGGGCGTCGCGATACTACTCTCCCCGCTATCGGGAGGGCTTCGCGCTGGAATGCCAGGCGATTTGCCGCCTGCGCAGGGAGATGGGATTCACCAATGTGATCGTCATGATCCCATTCTGCCGCTCCGCAAAAGAGGCGGACCGCGTACTTGAGGTCATGGCGGAGAACGGCCTCGTGCGCGGCGAAGCCGGCCTGAACGTATATGTCATGTGCGAGATTCCGTCGAACGTGATCCTGGCAGGCGAGTTCGCCAGGCGCTTCGATGGGTTTTCAATCGGCAGCAATGACCTGACTCAGCTCACGCTTGGCGTGGACCGCGATTCGGCAGAACTCGCGGAGTTGTTCGACGAGCAGGACGACGCTGTCAAATGGATGATCCACAGCGTCATCGCAGAGGCGCACAAGGCCGGGGCCGATGTCGGCTTGTGCGGCCAGGCGCCTAGCGATCACCCGGAGTTTGCTGGGTACCTCGTCGAAAGCGGCATCGATTCGATGTCGGTGAGTCCCGATAGCTTTATCGCGGTCAAGCATCATGTTGCTGCCGCCGAGCAAGCAAGGACAAGGATCTCGTCTGTATGAGCATCAGACAGGCGAAAGATGGAAGAGACATGCCGGAAGTACCGAGAACGCTCCCTACGGCAGCCTGACCCTGACCGTTAGCCCCGATGCCTTCCCTAAAGCGGTCCGGGCGCGCCCTTGCCCGCGTGGGTAAAGGACGGCCGGGCAGCGCTGGCCGCACCGCTTTTCGCTGCCTGCCCCGGCTCCTATAGTGGTCCCAAGGAGACCAAGCGCCAGAATGGATCTGTCAACAATCATCCACAAGACGGCAGCGGACCTGCGTGTTGCGCCAAATTTTGCCGACTATGAGGCGGAGCGTCGTGGCTTTTCCTGGGACCCCATCCGCGGGACCCTCGGCATCCAGCCCGATGGCGGACTCAATATCGCCTGGCAGGCGGTGGACCGCCATGTGGAAAGTGGTGCGGGTGACAAGGTCGCATTCCGCTTTCTTTCCCGCGGCGGACCGGCAGCGCACGCCGTTACCTACGCAGAGCTGGCCGGTCTCACTAATCGCTTCTGTAACGTCCTGCGCGAACTCGGCGTGGGCAAGGGAGACCGGCTCTTCATTCTCGCTGGGCGCATCCCGGAGCTATATACGGCCCTGCTCGGCGCCCTGAAGAACGGCTGCGTGGTCTCGCCGCTGTTCTCGGCATTCGGCCCCGAGCCGATCGCCACGCGACTGAACCTTGGCAAGGGCTCGGTGCTGGTCACCACCGATGAACTCTTCATGCGCAAGGTCGCCGCATGGCGCGACCGCATACCTAGCCTCAAACACGTTCTGCTGGTCGCCGAAGACGGCGGCCCCACCGCAATACTGGGCACGCTTGACCTGGCTGCAATGATGCGCAGCGCGACGGACGCGTGCGAGATCACGCCCACCACATCCGAAGACATGGCGCTGTTGCATTTCACCAGTGGCACGACCGGCACGCCAAAGGGGGCGGTGCACGTCCATGGCGCGGCGCTCACCCATTGGGCAACCGGCAGGTATGCGCTCGATCTTCATCCGGACGACATCTTTTGGTGCACGGCCGATCCGGGCTGGGTGACCGGCACATCCTACGGTGCCATCGCCCCATTGCTGCATGGCATAACGTCTATTGTGGACCCCGAAGAATTCGACGCGGCGCGCTGGTATGGAATCCTTCGCGACGAAGGCGTTACGGTCTGGTATACGGCGCCGACCGCGATCCGCATGCTAATGAAGGCGGGGGCCGATGCGGCCAGAGCGCATGCTTTCCCGAAACTGCGGTTTATCGCCAGTGTCGGCGAGCCCCTGAACCCCGAGGCTGTCTGGTGGGGCAAGAACGTGCTGGGCCTGCCGATTCACGACAACTGGTGGCAGACGGAAACAGGCGGCATCATGATCGCCAACACGCCAGCCTTTGATATCAAGCCTGGGGCGATGGGCAGGCCGCTTCCCGGGGTGGACGCGGCCATCGTGCTGCGCAAGGAAGACGGACGCGCCGAGCTGATCGATACCCCCGGAACCGAGGGAGAGCTTGCACTCAGAAGCGGCTGGCCGTCGATGTTCCGCGCCTATCTGAACGACGAAGCGCGCTACCGCAAGTGCTTCGCCGGCGAATGGTACCTGACCGGCGACCTCGCACGCCGCGATGCCGACGGCTACTACTGGTTCGTCGGCCGCACTGATGACGTCATCAAGTCTTCGGGACACCTGATCGGCCCCTTCGAGGTCGAGAGTGCGCTGATGGAACACCCGGCCGTCGCCGAAGCCGGCGTCATCGGCAAGCCGGATCCGGTGGCAGGGGAAGTGGTGAAGGCATTCGTATCGCTCAACAAAGGCTTTGAACCTTCTGAAGCGCTGCGCCTGGAGCTTCTTGGCCATGGCAGGAGCCGCCTCGGCGCGGCGGTGGCCCCCAAGGACATCGCCTTCCTCGCGGAATTGCCACGAACACGCAGTGGCAAGATCATGCGCCGATTGCTGAAGGCCCGGGAACTTGGCCTGCCGGAGGGCGACACCTCCACGCTTGAGACCGGATCATGATGGACATCGAGCATCCCGCCCCCCCGCCACCAGCCGGACCGGTTCCCTATGACAAGGCTTTCTCGCTTTTGCTGCTGCGCGACATGGTGCGTATTCGCCGTCTTGAGGAGGCATGCGCGCAGCGCTACGGCGAGGCCAAGATACGCGGCTTCCTGCACCTGTACATCGGCGAGGAAGCCGTATGCGTTGGTGTCCTCCACGCGCTCGCCCCTGACGACAATGTGGTCGCCACCTATCGCGAACACGGGCATGCGCTGGTTCGCGGCATGGACATGGGCGTGCTGATGGCCGAAATGTACGGCAAGCAGGAAGGCTGTGCGCGAGGCCGCGGCGGCTCCATGCACCTGTTTAGCCGCGCTACCCGCCTCTTTGGGGGCAACGCCATCGTGGGCGCAGGCCTGCCGCTGGCGGTGGGCCTTGCGCTCGCCGAGAAAATGCAGGGCCGCCAGCGCGTTACCGCCTGCTTCTTCGGCGACGGGGCGGTCGCCGAAGGCGCGTTCCATGAATCGATGAACCTGGCCGCATTGTGGAAGCTGCCGCTTTTGTTCTGCTGCGAAAACAATCTCTACGCGATGGGGACGGCTCTGGAGCGCCATGAGTCACAGACAGACCTTTGCGTCAAGGCAGCATCCTACAAGATGCCGGCTTTTGCGGCAGATGGAATGGACGTGGTCGCCGTCTGCGAAGCTGCCAGGAATGCCGTGGCCAGCGTCAGGGGCGGCACGGGGCCGGTGTTCCTTGAGCTGCGCACCTATCGTTTCCGCGCTCACTCCATGTACGACCCGGATCTGTATCGCCAGGCGGCCGAAGTCGAGGCGTGGAAGGCACGCGGTCCCATTCATACGTTCACCGCGCGGCTGAAGGCGGAAGGCAAGCTGACGGAAGACGAATTTCTCTCGCTGGACGCCGACGTTGGGGTGGAGGTTGCGAGGGCCGAGGCCTTTGCCGAGGCGGGTACCCTGGAGCCTGTCGAGGATCTGCTGAAGGATGTGTGCTCACCGGCGGGAGGCACCCCATGAGCGTGCGCCTCAGCTACCGCGAGGCCGTGCGCGAAGCCCTGCGCGAGGCGCTTGCCAAGGACCGTCGCGTCTTCCTGATGGGCGAGGACGTTGGCCGCTACGGTGGCAGTTATGCGGTCTCCAAGGGACTGCTAGCCGAGTTCGGCCCGGAACGCATCCGCGATACCCCCCTTTCGGAACTCGGCTTCACCGGCGCCGGCATCGGCGCGGCCCTGGGCGGCATGCGCCCCATCGTCGAATTGATGACCGTCAATTTCAGCCTGCTCGCACTCGACCAGATCGTCAATACCGCAGCCCTGTACCGCCATATGTCTGGTGGGCAGTTCTCCGTACCGCTGGTGATCCGGATGGCCACCGGGGCGGGCCGCCAGGTCGCGGCCCAGCATTCCCACAGCTTCGAGGGCTGGTATGCCAGCATACCGGGCCTCAGGGTCCTGGCGCCCGCCACCGTCGAGGATGCACGCCGCATGCTGGCGCCGGCATTAGCCGATCCCGACCCGGTGCTGATCTTCGAGCATGCAGGCCTGTACAACGTGGAAAGCGAAATCCCGGAAGCGTCCGTCGTGGATATCCATTCGGCACTGGTCAGGCGGACCGGCAAGGACGTGGCCCTGATCGCGTATGGTGGCGGCCTGCCCAAGGCGATGCAAGCCGCCGATTTGCTTTCGGCCCAGGGAATCGATGCAGAAGTGGTCGATTTGCGCGTCCTGCGCCCGCTGGACGATGCGACCATCATGGCATCCGTCGCGAAATGCCGTCGTGCGGTGATCGTCGACGAGGGCTGGCGCAGCGTCAGCCTCGCTGCGGAGGTGATGGCGCGCATCGTCGAACAGGTCTTCTATGAACTCGACGCACCGGTCGCACGAGTCTGTTCTGCGGAGGTACCGATTCCCTATGCCAGGCATATGGAAGAGGCCGCCCTGCCCCAGGCCGACAAGATTGCAGCCGCCGCCAGCCAGCTGATCGCATGAGCAAGCCGGCACCCCTCACCTCCCGTGCCCGCAATCGGCGCATCGTTCCGGCGAGGACAACGTGATCGAATTCCGCCTGCCCTCGCTGGGCGCAGACATGGATGAGGGTACGCTGCTCGAATGGGCCGTGAAGCCCGGCGACACCGTGAAGAAGGGGCAGATCATCGCCGTGGTCGACACCAGCAAGGCTGCGATCGAGGTGGAGACGTGGCACGACGGTGTCGTCGCTGAACTCCTGGTTTCGCGGGGAGACAAGATTCCCGTCGGCACGCTGATGGCGACCTTCCTTGAGCCTGGCGAAACACCGGGCGCCATACGGCACGCGCCTAGACCAGAGCCGGCGGGCGGCACTCAGGGTCGACGCATGGTGTCCCCGGCAGCGCGCAAGCTCGCTCGGGAACAGGGGATCGACGTCGAAGCCCTGACCGGCACCGGGCCGGGTGGCGCGGTGACACTGGCCGATGTCGAGCAAGCAGCGCGCAAGCCCGCCGCCACGCCAGGCGACCGATCGGCCGAAATCCGCAAGACAATTGGCGCGGCGATGGCGCGAGCCAAGCGCGAGATTCCCCATTACTACGTCGCAGAGACGATTCCGTTGCGCACTGCGCTCGCCTGGCTCGCACGGGAAAATGCTGGCCGGTCCATGACCGAGCGCGCCCTCCCGGCAGTCTTGCTGATCAAAGCCGTCGCAGTCGCTCTCAAGCGCTTCCCCGAGTTAAATGGATTCTTCCGCAACGGTGCGTTCAGCGCCGCAACGGCCGTGCACGTCGGGGTCGCGATATCCCTCCGCCAGGGCGGCCTGGTGGCGCCAGCGCTGCTGCATGCCGACAGCAAGCCAGTTGCACAACTGATGCAAGAACTGGCCGACCTGGTCAAACGCTGTCGCGCTGGTTCCCTCAGGCGTGCCGAGTTGTCCGAGCCTACCGTCACCATTACCAATCTCGGGGATCAGGGCGCGGAACAGGTGTTCGGGGTCATCTACCCTCCCCAGGTGGCGCTGGTGGGTTTCGGTCGCATCATCGAGCAGCCATGGGCGGAAGACGGTGCAGTGACAGTGATGCCAGCCATGACAGCCAGCCTCTCGGCCGACCATCGTGTCTCCGACGGTCATCGTGGCGCGCTCTTTCTCACCGAACTACGGGAACTGCTGCAACATCCTGAGGAGCTTGATCGATGAACAACGCCAGTATCCGCGCCATCGTCGTGTCCACGTTACGCGAGATCGCCCCTGAGATCGAGCCGCAGGCCCTGCGCCCGGATCGTCCGCTGCGCAGGGAGGTCGACCTTGATTCCATGGACTGGCTCCGCTTCCTGCTTGCCCTGCATGAGAAATTGAAGGTGGAGATTCCGGAGTCAGACTACGGCCGGCTCGTCACGCTTGACGATGTCGTGTCCTACCTGGAAGCCGCAGCAACACGTTGAGCTTGCTTCGGCCCGAAGGCTAGAGAACGTCGTGTCCTGCACACCCGGCACACATGGCACCGGATGGAAGCCCTTCGCCGAACAGTGGTGGTCCGTGTCGCCGGCGGGCAAGCCAAAAGCATCGGGGGCAATATGCCAGAGTACGTGAAAACCCCGTCTCCCGAACCGAGACCCACCTGGGTGGAACACTATCCCCCAGGCGTGCCTGCGGAGGTCGACGTCCATCGCTTTGCTTCGCTTGCCGACATGCTCGCGCACAGTTGCCGGCGATACGCCACGCGTGAGGCCTTCACCAGCATGAAAGCTGTTCTCACGTACGCGGAACTCGATTGCCTGACGCGCGACTTTGCCTCGTATCTCCAGCAGCAGGGGCTAAGCCAGGGTGCTCGCGTGGCGATCATGCTGCCAAACCTGCTGCAATACCCCGTGGTGCTCTTCGGGATCCTTCGTGCCGGCATGGTGGTGGTCAACGTCAACCCCCTCTACACGGCGCCCGAGTTGCGGCATCAGCTTGCAGATTCAGGCGCGACCGCGATCGTCGTGTTGGAGAACTTTGCCCACACCTTGCAGGCGGTTCTCGGCTCCACTGCCGTTCGTCAGGTCGTGACCACGAAGGTGGGCGATCTTCTCCCTCCGTTGCGGGCACGCCTGGTCAACCTTCTCGTCAAGTGGATCCAGCGTCGCGTGCCGCCCTGGCGTCTGCCGGGTTCGGTCAGCTTCCATGCCGCGCTGCGACGTGGCCGTCGTCAGCCGCCAGACGAACCTCCGCTTACGCCGGAGGATATTGCCCTGCTGCAATACACGGGTGGCACGACCGGGATACCAAAGGGTGCCATCCTCACGCACGGCAACCTGGTGGCCAATGTCGAGCAGATTTCCGCCTGGCTTGGCGCGACGTTTCAGGCTGGCAAGGAGGTTGTGGTAACGCCGCTGCCCCTGCATCACATCTTTGCGCTGACGGCGAACCTGTTGACGTTCGTGCGATGGGGCGGCAACAACGTGCTCATCACCGACCCGCGCGATCTCCGCACGCTGCTGCGTACGCTGCGGACCACGCGCTTCAGCGCGATCAGCGGGGTGAATACCTTGTTCAGGCTATTGCTCGACGCACCGGGTTTTGCGGAGATCTGCCGGGCAAACGCCGGCAGCCTCAAGGTGGCAGTTGCCGGCGGCATGGCAGTGCAGCGCGTGGTAGCGCTGCATTGGCAGCAGGCCACCGGAGTTCCGTTGATCGAGGGGTATGGCCTGACCGAAGCGGCACCGGTTGTCTGTATCAATCCTGTGGGTGGCGTGGCGTTCAGCGGGGCTGTCGGCATGCCGCTGCCCTCCACACGGGTAGCCATCCGGGACGAGACGGGTCAGGACCTCCCTCCGGGCCAGGCGGGCGAGATTTGTGTGCAAGGCCCGCAGGTCATGCGGGGCTACTGGAATATGCCGGAGGAAACGGCACGCGTTCTCGGCGTCGGCGGGTGGATGCGCACCGGCGACATGGGTGTGATGGACACCCGAGGCAGTATGCGCTTCCTCGCGCGCAGCAAGGAGGTCATCGTGGTATCCGGCTTCAAGGTCTACCCCAAGGAAGTCGAGGACGTGGCCATGCAGCATCCCGGCATCCGGGACGCCTGCGCCATCGGCGTCGCGGACGAACGCTCCGGCGAGTCAGTCAAGCTCCTGGTGGTCAGGCGCGATCCCGCGCTTTCCGCCGAGGCAGTGCTGGCCCATTGCCGCGCGCAGCTGACCGGCTACAAGGTGCCCCACTACGTTGAGTTCCGGCCATCGCTGGCCAGGTCGGCCCTCGGCAAGGTCTTGCTCAGGCCGCAAACCGAAGGGCGGGCAACTACCATCGGAATGCGCCCCTGAGTTGTCGGCGAGTGAAGATGCAATGAATGACATGCGCGATCCTACTCCCCCTTGTGCACCCGAAGCCGGGCCTGCCGATGCGCAACGTCTGCTTGGCATCGTACGCGCGCTGGCGGCAGAGTTGCGGCCCGGTGCGCAGGAAGTCAGCACTTTGGGGATTGATCATTCGCTCGAGCGCGATTTCGGTCTGGACAGCCTGGCGCGCGCGGAGCTGCTGACGCGCATCGAGGACGAATATGGCGCCAGGGTCAATGAAGAAGCGCTCATGGCCGCCGAGACGCCTCGTGACCTGCTCAGTCTGACAGCGCACGGGGCAGCCGCCGCCATCCCCGCTGCGATGCCCGCGGTCCCCGTGGTGCATGGTGCAGCCAGGACGGCAGCAGCCAACCGGCCGCCAGACAGTGCCGCTACGCTCATGGACCTGATTGACTGGCATGCAGCGTCCCATGGCGATGAGATATACGCCACCCTCCAGGGGAGCGGCGACCTCAGCTACGGGTCAATGCGGGCGGGCGCGCTTGCCGTAGCCACTGGCCTGGCGCGGCAGGGCCTGGCCGCGGGTGACCGGGTGGCCCTGATGCTGCCGACCGGACGCGACTTCTTCGACGTCTTCTTCGGCGCCCTCTATGCCGGTTGTATCCCCGTGCCGCTCTATCCGCCCGCGCGCCTCTCCCAGATCGAGGATCACATGCGGCGCAGCGCCGGGATCCTTGCCAATGCCGAGGCTGCCATCCTCGTGACTGCGCCACCGGCCAAGCCCCTGCTGCGCCTGCTGCGCGCGCAATGCGCGGCGCTGCGCAAGATCCTGGCGCCTGCCGATCTCAGCGCCGCTGGTGATGGCCCAAGCGGCGCAGGGCGCGGGCGGCCGGATGACATTGCCTTTCTGCAATACACCTCCGGCAGCACGGGCAACCCGAAAGGGGTCATGCTAACGCATGCCAATCTGCTCGCCAACTTACGAGCGATGGAGCGTGCCGCGCATGTTACCGCGGCCGATGTCTTTGTGTCGTGGCTGCCGCTGTACCACGACATGGGCCTGATCGGAGCCTGCATGGGGGGTCTGCAGCTTGGATTCCGCCTGGTGCTGCTGTCGCCCACTGATTTCCTGACGCGCCCTGCCTCTTGGCTGTGGGCCATTCACCAGCATCGCGGCACCGTGTCCGCGGCGCCCAACTTCGCCTACGAGCTCTGCGCGAGCAAGATTGATGAAAAGGATCTTGCCGGCCTGGACCTGAGTTCGTGGCGTCTGGCATACAACGGTGCTGAGCCGGTCAGCCCGGAAACCATTGAGCGCTTTGCCGCACGCTTTGCCAGGTATGGCTTCGATCGCGCCGCCATGACCCCTGTATACGGCCTCGCCGAATGCTCGGTCGGACTTGCGTTCCCGCCAACAGGACGTGGGCCGTGCGTCGACCAAATCGATCGGGATGCGCTCGCGCGCCAGGGTATCGCCCGTGCGCCGGACCGGTCGGGGCGCAGGGCGCTCAGGCTGGTCTCCAGCGGCCTGCCGCTGCCGGGCCATCAGATCCGCATCACCGATCCAGCCGGGCACGAGTTGCCCGAACGCGCGCTGGGGCATGTCCAGTTCCGAGGCCCGTCCGCGACCACGGGCTACTTCCGCAACCTCGAGGCCACAGCGGGCCTGTTCGATGGTCCATGGCTGAGGAGCGGCGACATGGGCTATATCGCAGCCGGCGAGCTTTATCTGACAGGGCGCCTCAAGGACATCATTATTCGCGCTGGCCAGCACTTGTTCCCGCAGGAACTCGAAGAGGCGATCAGCCGGCTGGCCGGCGTGCGCAAAGGCGGTATCGCGGTCTTCCCCGCCACCGATACACGCTCCGGTACCGAGCGCCTGGTCGTTCTGGCCGAGACGCGCGAAGAGGACGATGACGCGCGCAGCCGGATACGTGCCGAAATCAGCCATCTGGCGGTAGACCTGATGGGCATGCCTGTCGACGAAGTGGTGCTGGCGCCGCCGCGCACGGTACTCAAGACGTCCAGTGGCAAGCTGCGCCGCGCCGCCTGCCGGGAGTTGTACGAACGGGGCGAGATCCATGGCACGCCGCGCGCGCCCTGGCGTCAACTGCTACGGATTGCCATCTCTGGCGCAAGCATCCAGTTCGCGCGCTTCCTGCATCAGGCCTCAGCGTGGATCTGGGGTGCCTGGGTATGGACGGTTTGCGTCCTGTTTGCCCTGCCAGCCTGTCTGCTGGTGGTGCTCCTCCCGGGGCGCCCGCTGCGTCGGCGGATCGCGCGGGCCAGCGCCCGGCTCGGCCTCGCGCTGACTGGGCTGTCTCCAAAGATCGAAGGCCTGCCCGACCTCGGCCGGTCGGCGCCGGTGGTCATCGTGGCCAACCACGCCAGCTACACCGATGTGATTCTGCTCACGGCGGTGCTGCCTCCCCACTTCACCTTTGTGGCGAAGCAGGAACTGCTGCGGAGCCCGCCGCTGGCGATGCTCCTGGGCAGGCTTGGCTGCGCCTTCGTTGAGCGCTTCGACCCCGCGCGTGGGGTCGAAGATACCAGTGCGCTGGAGAAGCGAATCCTGGGGGGCGAATCCCTCGTCTTCTTCCCCGAGGGCACCTTCCGGCGAGAGCCCGGATTGAGGCCTTTCCGGCTGGGCGCGTTCCGGTGCGCCGCCCGCGCGCGGGCGCCGGTTATTCCCATCGCCCTGATCGGCACCCGCTCATTGCTGCGGGACGGGCGCTGGTGGCCGAGTCGTGCTTCGTTGGCACTCGTTGCCGGCGAAGCCGCGTTCGCATCAGGCAATGACTGGCCAGCATTATTGCGACTGCGCGACACGGCACGCAACGAGATCCGCTCAAGGCTACAGGAGCCAGACGCGGCAGATTGATCCGCCGCCTGGGGCGACTACGGCGCCCGCTCCAGGTATTGTTCCCTGCACTCCAACTCACGCCCTCTCACGACCCTGCTGCCGATCAATGAACCGCGAGTCTCGGTAACGACGGTTCGCTGGCCCTCTTCGTGGCCGGCGTCGTAGAAGTAAATGACCACCCAGTCTGCGGTACGCCGGAGTTCATGGGCGCGCTGGGTATTGGAAAACAGCGCCGTAAAGTGCCACTGATCCTTGGTCACATGCAGGACCGGCAGCCACGCTTTTCCCTCTGGGTTCAATCGCTTTGGGGCAATGGTCGGCAGCGCACCAGCGGCGGCCTTCTCGCGATAGACGCGATCTATCTCCAGCAACATAGATACGGACGGCTCCATCAGCGGTGCCTTGCGCTGATGCAGGACTCGCCACTGACGCTGCCGGCTCAGGATTTCATCCAGCGCAGCGCGAATGCCTGCCAGGCGACGCGGGCCAACGCCTTCGACCCGCTCGAGACGGCCGTCGCGAGCCGCAAGCTCCAGCGCTTCAAGGGTATCGATATGCAAGGTGTCACGGATGCGGGTGGCGAGTTCGTGGCCAATCCCCGGCACCGTCTGAAATAGCCCCGCATCGTCCTCTCCACCGCGAAGTCGCTCCAGTTGGCGCCAGCGATCGGTAATAAGCATTTCTGCGATCGCCCCCGCGATTCCCTTGCCAATGCGGGGCAGCGCATCAAGCGCGTCAATGCCCCCCTCGTCAAAGAGCGCCCGGATATCGGCATCAAGGTTGGCAACGGTGTCCGCGGCAGCCAGGTATGCGCCGACCCGGAACGGGTTCGCGCCCTGCTCCTCCAGGTGCTGCGCAGCTTCCTGCAGGCAATGGGCGACCTGCTGATTGTCGGGAAGATTGCGAGGAAGTTTCATCTTGCCTTGTCAGCCGTGGGGCTTGCGCCGCCATAGTCGGCGGACAGCAACGTGTCGGCCGTACTGTCGGATACTCCTGTCTGTCGGCCCCGTTCAGGCCAGCACCTGCTCTGCGGGTACATGGTCGTAGCCATGAGCGCTTGCGACGGCTGCATAGGTCACGCTCCCGCGACAGATATTTAGCCCGGCCCGCAGGTGGGGATCGTCTGAGAGCGCGCGGGACCATCCCTTGTCGGCAAGGGCCATCGCATTACCGATCGTGGCGTTGTTCAGGGCAAACGTGGAGGTCCTGGCCACGGCAGCCGGCATGTTAGTCACGCAGTAGTGCAGCACGCCGTCCAGCACATAGGTCGGATCCGTATGGCTGGTCGGACGCGATGTCTCGGCGCAGCCTCCCTGGTCTATCGCCACGTCCACCAGTACCGAACCCGCTTTCATGCGCGCCACCATCGCGCGCGTGACCAGCTTGGGCGCCTCGGCGCCCGGCACCAGCACCGCGCCGATGACCGCATCGGCCGAGAGCAACGCGCGCTCGATACTGTCCGCGCTGGAGTAGACCGTCACGACTTGATTGCCGTACGCAGCGCCGAGATGCCGCAGACGATCGATATTCTTGTCCAATACTGTCACGCGCGCCCCCATGCCAACCGCGATCTGGACAGCATTGGCGCCCACCACGCCGGCACCGATCACCACGACATGTGCCGGCGCAACGCCGGGGACGCCGCCGAGCAGCAGTCCCATGCCGCCGTGCGGCTTCTCGAGGTAGGCGGCCGCCACCTGGACTGACATGCGGCCGGCCACCTCGCTCATGGGGGCCAACAACGGCAGACCACCGTCAGGGCCCGTAACCGTCTCATAGGCAATGCAGACCGCACCGGATTTCAGCAGCGCGGCAGTCAGCTCACGGTCCGCGGCCAGATGCAGGTATGCGTAGAGGATCTGCCCGGGCTTGAGCAGCGCCAGTTCGCGTGGTTGTGGCTCCTTGACCTTGACAATCATCTGGGCCCGGTCGAATACGGCCTTCGCATCGGCAGCCAGCTTCGCGCCAGCCGCTTCGTATTGCGCGTCGGAAAGACCAAGCGCGGTCCCGGCCCCGGCCTGGACCATGACCTGGTGACCGCGGCTGACAAGTTCGCGCACGCAGGCAGGCGTCAGGCCAACCCGGTACTCGTTGTCTTTGATCTCTTTGGGCACACCGATCCACATGGCCTTGCTCACACGGGTGGTAGTTCCGGCAGATTCCGCACCAGGTGCTTGAATCGCCCCCAGTCCACGGCCGGATGCACCGAGGCCTCTCCGTGACCATACGCCCGCACCAGGACCGATACCTGCATGGCGGTTTCGATGTCGTTGGCCTCGAAGATATCGAGATAATCATAGGGCCCGAGGGTCGCATAGCTGCCCAGCCATTTCACATCCGGACAGACTTTTTCCAGATAGCCGGCAACGCCGCGTTCCAATGCCTCAAACGATCGCGGCTGCCGCAGGGACTCCACGGAGACACGGGTTTCCATGATAAATATCGCCATGTTCGACTCCTCAAGGTGGCTGCGCCCTTTGTCGGCCGTATAGCTAGAGGCTAGCTGCTGTCTGGCCGCAGCCCTTGTCCCAGCGCAACGTCCGGCACGGAACCCGCGGCCACCTTGCTCGATTGCGCGCAAAGTTCCTGCGAGCGACCCTCAGTTGCCATTGAGTCCTCCGCAGATGCCGCACGACAAACTTTCACCATCACCACTTACCGGAGGCACCGCCACCGCCAAAGCCGCCGCCACCGCCGCCGAATCCGCCAGGGCCCGAGCGGCCGCCATTTCTTCCCGAGCGACCGCCAATAGTTAGCAAGCCCATGTGCGAGCCACCCATTAGCGTGAACAGAGCGCGACTGCTCCCGCAACCATGCCGGCAAAGATGGCGCCGGAGAGCATCCACGCGACCACACCAACGGCCCCACCGGTCGCGACTGCACCCGGGAAGCGCCCCAGCATGGAGCGCAGAACCCCACCCAGGATCAGCGTGAGCACAAGGAGGATTGGCATCAGTTGCCGCATGGGGTCGCCCCGATCCCCTGCCGTTTCCTCCGGCGGTGGCAGCGGCTCCCCTTCGATGACCCCAAGCATGCGGTCGATGCCCGCAGACACACCACCATAAAAATCGCCCTGCTTGAATCGGGGCACGATATCTTCACTGATGATGCGCTTGCTCGCGGCGTCAGTCAGGACGCCTTCGAGGCCGTAGCCCACCTCAGTATGAAGCGCGCGGTCATCCTTGGCGATGATGAGCAGCGCGCCGTCATCGACGCGCTTGCGTCCCAGCTTCCATTGCTCGACCACGCGAAGCGAATACTCCTCGGTGGGCTTACAGGGACCAGAGGTCAGCAGGTGACAAGATCCGTATGCCCAAAGCCCTTGGAATAATCGAGCACGGAAATGACCATTGGGATCACCCTGAATATTCGGACGTCCGCCGTGGTCGGCATCGGCACCGGCAAGGCAATCTGCTCCGGATACTTGAATGGGAACATCCGCAGGATCCTCTCCGCTAAGGCCACATCGACCACCAGTTGCGCGTGCGCCGCCATGGACAGGCCGGTAATCGCCATGAGATCTGGCGTATCGTGATCGATTGTCAGCGAGACACGGTCATCCAATGCCAGATTGGCCGCCTTTTGGCTGCTCGGACCACAGAGGAAGTAGAGCGTGAGACCCTCATTCACATAACCTACAGTGGTAGCCTGAGGCCAGCCATCCGGCCTCAGGGTGGCAAGCGTCATGATCCTGTGTTGGTTCAACAAGGTCAGGATCTTCTGTCTGATCTCTTCGTCCATATTTGGTCACCATGGTTGCACTAGTACAAACGGCCCTAACGGGGCCGGCATGGCTGCCGCCTCGGCTTTGGCTCTATGGTCCTTTCCTTTCCAAGGTAGGGGATGACAAAGCATGCATCGTTGATGCCTGTCAACGAAGGTACTAAATGCCGCCCGGGGCTGGCCGATAGCCGTGCCCCTGACCTGCATCAACCGGCCCACCCTTCCCGGCCCTAAGCTGGAAGCAGTGTCTATGTCCCCGCATACGGGGATCGCTTCACTCCGGCCCGCGGGCGCTCAACAAGGAGGCAACGCCATGTACCAGACAATCGTCGTCGCCATCGACGGCAGCGACTGCGGCGATCGTGCCTTGGCCGAGGCGATCCAGCTCACGGCCATGTTTAAGGCCCGCCTGGAGATCGTCCACGTGGTCGACAACAGCTATCTCAAGTACGACATGGGCTACGGCAGCCTGGCCGACCTGCGCCCCGACCTGGTCGAGGGCGGACGCAGCCTGCTCGCCGAGGCCGCGGCCAAAGCCCGCGCGGCCAAGGTCGAATGCCACACGCAACTGGTTGATGAGATCCTTGCCCTTGGCGACATCGCCACGGCGATTGACGCGGCTGCACAGCGGGTCCACGCCGACCTGGTCGTGGTGGGCACCCACGGCCGGCGCGGGGTGCGCCGCCTGATGATGGGCAGCGTGGCCGAGGGCCTGGTGCAGGGGTCGAAGGTGCCAGTACTGCTAGTGCGCGCGCCACGGGCTCCGTAAGGCATGGAGAAGGATGCAGAGCCGCCCCTCCCTACGGTCGACCGGCCCTCGGGGGGCGACCGCCGTGCCGCGTCAACCCCGGGCCGGCAGGGCTCGCCGCACGCCGTCCACGTGACGTCCCCGCCAGCCGAACTGGAATGGGCTGCCACGCATGATGCCAGCGAAGTCCTGGACAGACTTGGCGCGACCGAGGCGGGCTTAACCGAACGCGAGGCGGCCTCGCGCCTGGGGACGTGTGGCCCCAACACCATTGCTCCCAACCATGGCCCACACTGGCTTGCCAGCCTGGCCCGGCGGCTGGCTAGCCCCGTCAACGTGATGCTGATCGTGCTGTCGGCGGTATCAGTGCTTGTGCACGACTACAGCGCCGCTGCCTTGATCGGCGGAATGATCGTGCTGAGCGTCTCGCTTGCCACCTGGCAGGGGCAGGAAACGCGTAGCGACCGCGCCGTGGCGGCGCTGCGTACGATGGTCCACACCACCATCGCCGTGCGGCGCCGTGCGGACCCAGGCAGCACGCCCGTCGCGCAGGAGCGCCCGATCGCCGAGCTTGTTCCTGGCGAGATCATCCATCTGGCTGCGGGTGACCTGATACCCGCCGATGCCCGGCTGCTCGCATCCAAAGACCTGTTCGTGAACCAGGCGGCATTGACCGGCGAATCCATGCCGGTGGAGAAATTCCCCGCGCGCTGCGCTGTCGCTACCGCTGCCCAAGCCGGCCATCTTCCCAATATCGCCCTCATGGGGACGGCGGTATTCAGCGGGACAGCCACGGCGGTCATCGTGCTGACCGGCGACCGCGCGATCTTCGGGCACATCGCGCAGTCGATCGCCGGGCAGGAGCCGCCTACCGATTTCGAAGCTGGCCTGAACCGCATCGCCCGGTTGATGCTGGCGATCCTCGCAGTGTTGTCGCCATTGGTGTTCCTGATCAACTGGCTGACCAAAGGCGACTGGTTTGAAGCGGTCCTGTTTGCCATGGCGGTTGGCGTGGGCCTCGCCCCCGAGATGCTGCCGATGCTGGTCACCGTCAACCTGGCAAAGGGCGCGATGGCAATGTCCCGGCGCAAGTTCATCATCAAGCGTCTGGCCGCAATCCAGAACCTTGGCGCCATGGACACGCTTTGCACGGACAAGACCGGGACCCTGACCCAGGACCTTGTCATCCTCAAGCAACATGTCGACCTGGCGGGACATGACAGCGAGCGGGTGCTGGAGTTTGCGTATCTCAACAGCTATTTCCAGTCTGGCCTGCATAATCTGCTCGACGTGGCCGTGCTGCGGCATGAGGAGTTGAGCGAGCGCATGCGAATTGCGCAGGCCTACCGGCTGATCGACGAGATTCCCTACGACTTTACCCGCCGGCGCATGTCCGTCGTCGTGCAGGCGCCCCACGCCCGGATGCTGATCTGCAAGGGCGCGGTGGAGGAAGTCTTCTCCGTCTGCACCGCGGCCGAACTTGAGGGTCAGCGCGTGCCGCTGGATACCACGCACTATCGTGACCTGATGGCCATCAGCGATCGCCTGAATGACGATGGCTTCCGCGTCATCGCCATCGCCTTTCGCGAACTGCCGGAGGCGCCGGAGACGCACGCATACTGCCTGGCCGACGAACATGGGCTGACCTTGCTGGGCTACATCGCGTTTCTCGATCCCCCCAAGGAAAGTGCGGCCCCCGCGCTGGCTGCCCTGGCCGACAGCGGCATCGACGTCAAGATCCTGACCGGGGACAGTCCACGCATCGCGAGCAAAATCTGCCAGATGGTCGGGCTTGCACGCAGCGCGCCGGTGCTTGGCAGCGACCTGGACAAGCTGGATGCCCAGGGCTTGGCCGATGCCGCGCTGCGCAACCAGATCTTTGCCAAGCTCACGCCCGTGCACAAGGGTGCGCGCGCTGCGCGAGCATGGCAGGGTGGTTGGCGTGCTGGGCGACGGGATCAACGACGGGCCGGCGCTGCGCGCCGCCGACGTCGGCATTTCCGTGGACAGCGCGGCCGATATCGCCCGCGAGTCAGCCGACGTCATCCTGCTGGAAAAGAGCCTGCTGGTGCTGCATGACGGCGTCATGGAGGGGCGGCGGGTCTTCGCCAACCTGTTCAAGTACCTGCGCATGAGCGCCAGCTCCAATTTCGGCAATATCTTCAGCGTGCTGGGAGCAAGTGCCTGGCTGCCCTTCCTGCCAATGGCGCCGATCCAACTCCTGACCAACAACCTGCTCTACGATTTTTCCCAGACGGCCCTGCCCACCGACAATGTCGACGACGAGTCCTTGCGCAGGCCCAGGCGCTGGGAGGTCGGCAAGATGGGGGAGTACATCCTTGGCATGGGCCCGGTCAGCTCATTCTTCGACTACCTGACCTTCGCCGCGCTGTTCTGGCTGCTGGGCGCCAATACGCCTGCGCACGCGGCGCTGTTCCAGACCGGCTGGTTCATCGAGTCCCTGTTCTCGCAGACGCTCATTGTCCACATTATCCGCACGCGCAGGCTGCCCTTCATCGAGAGCCGGTCCAGCCAGGCCTTGCTGGCCACTACGGTCGGGCTGTGCCTCGTCGGCGCCTGTCGCCGCTGGCCACACCGCTGGGCATGCACCCGCTGCCGGGCGCTTACTGGCCGCTGCTCGCGGCCATCCTGCTGGGCTATGCTGGCGCTGCGTTTGCCGCGCGCCGTCTGCTGGCGAGGTGGGTGCCGGTGGACTAAAGCGGACGAAGGCGAACGGGCCGGCGGGCTATTGAATGCCGAATGGGTCATGCGCCAGCGCGTAGCTGAACGCATATTCCAGTTCGCCGGACGCCTGGGCGTGCAGCGTGCAGAGCGGTGTGCCGGCTGCGACCTCGTCGCCGGTGCGGACATGCAGCTCCAGCCCCGCCACCTGCCGGCGCGGCGCTCCGGCCAGCTTCGCCGCGCGCGCGATGTGACGGTTGTCGATGGCGGTCACGATGCCGCTACTTGCCGCCACCAGGTCGCGCCGGAACACCGCCTGCCCCGGGGTGCGCAGCCCGCCTTGCGCTTCACAGATCGCCTGGAACCGGGCCCAGGCCGCACCGCTGTCGAGCAGACTGCCGGCCTGCTGCCATCCCTGTCCTTCCGGCATCGCGCCGCAGAACTCCAGCAGCTCCCCCGCCAGCAGCAGCGAGCGCTCGCGCAGGTCGGCGGGCGCCGTCGGCTGGCCCTGCAGCACTGCCAGCACGTCGAGCGCCTCGAGCGCAGGCCCGACGCCCCGCCCCACCGGCTGCGAGCCGTCGGTGCGCAGGATCCGGATCTTCAGCCCGAAAGCGTTCGCGACTTTGGTCATGGCGCTCTGCAGGCGTTCCAGTTCGCTGTCTTCGCGGATCTTCGCCGTCGGCCCCACCGGCACGTCGATCAGCACGTGGGTGGAGCCGGCCGCAACCTTCTTCGACAGGATTGACGCTACCAGCTGCGCATCGCTGTCGATATCCAGGGCGCGCTCCACGCGGATCAGCACGTCGTCCGCGGGACTCAGGCTCAGCGCGCCGCCCCACACCAGCGCCGCTCCAACCTGCTCCACCACGCGCCGCAGTTCCGTCGCGTCCAGGGTCACGCGAGTCAGGGTTTCCATCGTATCGGCGGTGCCGGCGGGCGAAGTGATCGCGCGTGACGAGGTCTTGGGCAGCACCAGGCCTGCCGCCGCCGCGATGGCCACGACGATCGGCGTGGTGCGATTGCCCGGCAACCCGCCGACGCAATGCTTGTCCGCAACCACCTCGCGGTCCCAGCACAGGCGCTCTCCGGACCGAACCATGGCCCGGGTCAGGTCGACGGTCTCGCGCAGGCTCATGCGACCGTCCGCGCAAGCGGTAAGGAATGCCGCAATATGCACGTCCGCGTATCGCCCTGCGCTTATGTCGCCGATGATGCCGTCCAGTTGGGCGCTGTCCAGGTGGCAGCCATAGATCTTGGCACGTAGTGCCCGCACCGACTCCAGCGCCGGCGCATGGGTGACATGCACGACATCGCCGGCGCGTGCCGCCAGCGTGCGTGCCGCGCTCACCGATAGGCTCGCTTCGCCCATGGCCAACAGCGGCGCGCCCAGCAGCGTCAGCGTGGCGATCAATGACCTGTCGCCGATTTGCACGCGCACGCGCGCCTGCGCGGAAAAGCCCTCGGCGCGGCAGACGGGGCAATCCGGATGCATGTAGATGACATGCTCCTGCCAGGTATCGATCTCGAGCGGCCGGAACACCAGCGTCCCGACTTCGCGGGACGCGGCGGCGGCCACGCCATCGCCGAGCCGGCCGGGAATTCCGGGATCAGAACTGGGATCGTTCACGTCATGCCTTGCCGAGTATGACGCTGCTAGCGAGCATCCAGGGCATCCAGGTTGAGCAGCTCGATGGACTTGCCCTGCACGGTGAGCAGGCCTTCCTGCTGGAACCGGGATAAGGCCCGGCTCACGGTTTCCAGGGTCACGCCGAGGAAGCTGCCGATGTCCTCACGCGTCATACGCAGCACAAACGACGTGGCCGAATAGCCGCGTTCGCGGTAGCGTGCCGAGACGCTCAACAGGAACGCCGCCACGCGCTGCTCGGCGGACATGTTGCCCAACAGCATCATCTGGCGCGATTCCCTGACGATCTCGGCACTGAACATCTTGTGCAACTGGCGTTGCAGCGGCTTGATCTCGCGGCAAAGCGCCTCGAGCAGGTGGAACGGGATCACGCAAACCACGCTGTCTTCCAGGGCAATCGCATCGCAGTTATGGATTTCCTGGCAGACTCCGTCCATGCCGATGGTGTCCCCCGCCATGTAGAAGCCGGAGATGATCTCTTTGCCCCGCTCCGGCGCCACCACGGTCTTGAACGAGCCGGCGCGGACCGCATAGAGGCTGCGGAACGGATCGCCGGCGCGGTACAGCCGTTCGCCCTGCTTGACCGAACGCCAGCCCTGCACGACGGAGTCCAGGCGGGCCATGTCGCCGGCCTCGAGGCTGGCGGCCATACAGAGGTTCCCCAGCATGCAGTTCGTGCATCGCGCCCGGGCATCGCCCGGCGCCTGCGGCGCGGCCTGGGTCTCGTGGCGCCTTTCGAACACGACGAACATCTCGGTCGCGCCACAGGCGGCGTCATCCTCAGTGTGCAAGTCAAACATGGTTGTCTCCGGCCCGCAGGCCCTTTCCCTCGTCCCGACCCTCGCTCGTCCCATCGTTTCTGGCGGACCGCAGCGTTGTGTGGCGCCATGTCTATGTGTTTGACCGAAGTATTGGCCGGCAGCGCTTGCGCGCCTAGAAGGCTGCGCTGAGTTGACTGTCAGGAATGCAGCAGGGCTTGTCAGGCTTACCTGACGCGCCCTGCCGCATGCGTCCGAGCGGTGCGGCACAAGTGACGCAATCCCGCCATTCGGGGCGCACAAGCGGCGCATTGGTAGGCATTGCGCCGGCGCTTGATGCAAAGCAAACCACAATCGCCCCCGCTTGCCAAAGTAAGAAGCATCCGGTGCGCATCGCGCGCCGTCATCCCAGGAGACCAAGATGAGCAACATCAGGCGCTACGACCCGTTCTCGATCGAACCGCTCGGCGACATGCTGCAGAGCATGTTGCGCAACTGGCGGATTGCGCCAGGTACCGAGCTGGCGTTCAAGGTCGACGTGGCCGAGTCCGACACCAGCTTCACCATTACCGCCGACCTGCCAGGCGTGAAAAAGGAAGACATCAACGTCAGCGTCGATCGCGGAACGGTGATGATCTCCGCCAAGCTCGAGAAGGCTTCCGAGGAGAAGGAAGGCGACCGCGTGATCCGCCAGGAGCGCTACAGCGGCTCGATGCAGCGCGCCTTTACGCTGGATGGCAACATTGACACGGAAAAGATCGATGCCAGCTTCCAGGACGGCGTGCTGCGCCTGGTGCTGCCCAAGAAGGAAAGCTCGACCCAGCAACGCATTCCCGTACGTTAGGCGAGTGCGCCGAAAAGGAGACCGGGATGCTAGTCCAGGATATCTGCTCAGCGAAAGCCGTGCATGTCCCGCTGTCCTGCACCCTGCAGGAAGCTGCCGTCCAGATGCGGGACCGCCACGTCGGTGCGCTGATCGTGACAGAGAACTCACCGGCCGGGACGCGCGCGGTCGGCATGGTCACGGACCGGGACATCGTCATCGGTGCGACAGCTACCGGTGCGGACCCATGCCAGACCGACGTGGTCGAGGTGATGACGCGCGGCCTCGTGGCGATCCAACGGGATGCCGTCGTCGCCGATGCAATGCAGTTGATGCTGACGCACGGCGTACGACGCCTGGCGGTGCTGGACGGCGAGGCAGTGACCGGAGTGATTGCGCTCGATGACCTGTTCGCCGCCCTCGCAACCGACTGGGGCATGCTGTTTTCGCTCGTGCGCAAGGAGCAGGAGCGAGAGCGTTCCAGCAGCGCGCCGCCCCGGTCGTCCACTTGACCACCAATCCGCCTATTGACTTCACACCCGGTGCCGCGTTCGGCGCCGGACTCGTACAGAGGTAAAGCATGAAAACCGATCATCAGATCCAGAAGGATGTCACCGACGAACTCGACTGGGATCCGGCGATTGACGCGGCGTCCATCGGCGTCGAAGTCCATGAGGGGATCGTCACGCTGAACGGGCACCTGTCCAGCTATGCGGAGAAGCTCGCCGCCGAGCGCGCTGTGGAACGTGTTTCCGGCGTGCGCGCGGTTGTCATCAAGCTGGACGTGCATCCCCCCGGGGCCTTCATGGACGAAGCCATTGCCGAGGCGGCCCGCGACGCGCTGCAATGGCACGTGCATGTACCCGCGGACGCTATCAAGGTTCGCGTTGAGCAGGGCTGGATCACGCTGTCGGGAAACGTCGACTGGGGCTACCAGCGTAGGCTGGCCGAACGCACGGTCAGCCAGTTGCGCGGCGTAATCGGTGTCGTCAACAACATCCGGATGAATGAGAAGACCGCGCCCCCCGATGTGGAACAGCGCATCGAAGAGGCGCTGCGACGCCATGCCCTGCGTGAGGCCCACCATATCAGCGTCACGGTCGAGAACGGCACCGCCACGCTGACCGGCCGCGTCGGCTCCCTGGCCGATCGCCGCGCGGCCATCGGTGCGGTATGGTCTGCGCCGGGTATCTCGGCCGTCATCGATCAGCTGGAAACGCGGCCGTGACGCCAACTGAAAACGCGGTCGAATGCCGATAGCGCGAGGCCGCGTCGGCACGCACGGAGCAGGCGGCACGCGCCGCCATCGCGCCCGAGGGCGCCACGCAAACAGGAGACAACGACATGAAAGGCGATATCCAGCTCAAACAGCATGTAGTCGAGGAACTGGCCTGGGACCCGGCCGTCGATGCCGCCGAAATCGGCGTGCAGGTCACGGACGGTGTGGTCACGCTGACCGGCCATCTCAGCAGCCATGCTGCCAAGTATGCCGCTGAGGACGCCGTCAGGCGTGTGCCCGGCGTGAGGGGCCTGGCCGTCGAAATCGACGTGCGCCTGCCCGATGACGCGCAGCGCACCGATGCCGACATCGCACGCGCCGCGAGCAACATCCTGGCGTGGACCTCGGTGCTACCCGCGGATCGCATCCAGGTGATGGTCGAGGACAGCTGCGTCACGCTGACCGGCACGGTCGACTGGAACTACCAGCGCCTGGCCGCCGAGCGCGCGGTGGCGGGGCTATACGGCGTGGTTAGCGTAGCCAACGCGATCGCGGTTCAACCAGCGATCGCACCTGGCGACGTGAAGGAACGAATCGCCAAGGCGATCGAGCGCCAGGCGGTAGACGACGCGACCCATGTCGCCGTCGACGTGAAGGACGGTGTGGTGACGCTCCGAGGCAGCCTGCGCAGCTGGGCCGAGCGCGAGGCCGCCTCCGAAGCCGCCTGGGCAGCGCCGGGGGTCACCGAAGTGTCGAACATCATTCAAGTGAATCTCTGACCTCCCGACTGGGCCCGGAACGCAGGTGGTGCCGGCAGTTGCCAGGAGAGCCAGCCATGACAGTTCGTAACCTCGATGCCCTGTTCCGTCCGCGCTCGGTCGCGCTCATCGGCGCGACGCTGCGGCCGCATAGCGTGGGGGCAACCGTGCTGGCGAACCTGTCCGCGGGCGCCTTCACCGGCCAGCTGTACCTGGTCAACCCGAAGTATGCCACGCTGGCGGGCCAACCCTGTTACGCGCGCGTCGGCGCGTTGCCGGCGCCGCCGGACCTGGCGGTGCTGTGCACGCCCGCCTCCACCATCCCGGGTCTCATCGCCGAGCTCGGCGCCGCCGGCACGCGCGCGGCCATCGTGCTGACCGCCGGCTTCGAGGGGCCCGAGGACAGCGCCGGAGGCGCCTTGCGGCAAGCCATGCTCGACGCTGCGCGGCCCCATCTGCTCAGGATTCTCGGGCCGAACTGCGTCGGGCTGATCGCTTCGGGGATCGGCCTCAATGCCAGCTTCGCACCCGGCACGGCCCGGCAAGGCAAGCTGGCATTCGCCACGCAATCCGGCGCGCTGGCCACCGCCGTGCTGGACTGGTCGCGCTCGCGGCAGATCGGCTTTTCCCATTTCATCTCGCTGGGCAACAGTGCCGATGTGGACGCGGCCGACGTACTCGACTACCTGGCCAGCGACGCCGGGACGCAGGCCATCCTGCTCTACGTCGAAGCGATCCGCCACGGCGCCAGGTTCATGTCCGCGGCGCGCGCCGCCGCCCGCAACAAGCCGGTGCTGGTCGTCAAGGGCGGGCGCTCGGCGCAGGCGGCACGCGCCGCCGCGTCCCATACCGGCGCCATGGCGGGTGCCGACGACGTCTACGACGCCGCCATCCGTCGTGCCGGCATGCTGCGCGTGGACAGCACCGAGAGTCTGTTCGACGCCGTCGAGATGCTTGCCCGCATGCGCGGGCTGCGTGGCGAGCGCCTCGCCATCCTGACCAATGGCGGCGGCGCCGGCGTGATGGCGACGGATGCGCTGGCGGATGCCGGCGGGACCCTGGCGCGCCTGTCAGACCAGACCCTGACCCGGCTGGACACCGTGCTGCCCGCCACCTGGCCGCGCGCGAATCCAATCGACATCATCGGCGACGCGCCCGTCAAGCGCTACCTGCAGGCCTACGCCATCCTGTGCGAGGCGCCCGAGGTTGACGCTGTATTGATGATCCATGCACCCACGGCCATCGTGCCGGCGGCCGAGATCGCGGCCGCGCTCGTCAGCGCGCCGTCCGGCGGCAAGCCGCTGCTGACAGCATGGCTCGGGGCGGATGCCGTGCAGCAGGCACGCCGCTTGTGCCAACATGCCGGCGTACCGACCTTCGACACCCCGGAGCGGGCAGTGCGCGGCTTCCTGCAGGCCTGCGAATACCACAGGAACCAGCAGTTGCTGATGCGCACGCCGCCCGCAGACGGCATGTACACGCCGGCTGACAAGAACCAGGTACGCACGATCATCGGCAATGTCCTGCGCGCCGGCAGGGCGTTGCTGACCGAGCCGGAGGCCAAAACCGCGCTGGCCGCCTATGGCGTCCCCGTGGTCGCGACACGGACCGCGGCAAGCGTCGATGAGGCTGTCGACCAGGCCACACGGATAGGCTATCCGGTCGCGCTCAAGATCCTGTCCCCGGACATCACGCACAAGTCTGCCGCGGGCGGCGTTGCACTGGACCTCGCCGACGCCGCCGCGGTGCGCAGCGCCGGCAGCGCCATGCTCGAGCGGATCTGGCAGCAAGCCCCGGAGGCACGGGTGGAAGGCTTTACCGTCCAGCCGATGGTCGGGCACGGCGATGGCTTCGAGCTAATCGTCGGCGCCGCCACCGATCCCGTGTTCGGCCCCGTCTTGCTATTCGGCCATGGCGGCGTCAACACCGAACGCATCGGCGACCATGCGGTTGCGCTGCCGCCGCTCGACGCGCTGCTCGCGCAAGACCTGGTGTCGCGCACCCGCATCGGGCGCCTGCTGGAAGGCTGGCACGGACACCCGGGCGTCGACGGGGACGGCTTGCTCCAGGTACTGGTACAGGTATCACGCCTGGTCTGCGATATTCCCGAGATCGCCGAACTTGATATCAATCCTCTGCTGGCGAGCGCGACAGGCGTCATCGCGCTCGATGCCCGCATCGCCATCAGGGCGCCGGCGCCGGGCACGCGCCCGCGGCTGGCCATCCAACCCTATCCAGAAGCGCTGGAGGAACGCGTCGAGCAGGACGGCCGCACCATTGTGCTGCGGCCCGTGCGCCCCGCCGACGAAGCAGCCTACCAGGCTTACTTCCGCCAGCTGACGCCGGAAGATGTCCATGCACGCTACTTCTGCACGTTCCGCGAGCCGGAACACAGCCAGTTGGCAAGGCTCACGCAGATCGACTACACGCGTGAGATGGCGTTCATCGCGACGACTACCGATGCGTGTGGCCAGACCTCCATCCTGGGGGAGGTCCGGGCCGTTGCCGATCCGGACAATCTCCAGGCGGAGTTCGGCATCGCCGTGCGCTCGGACTGCAAGGGGCAAGGACTGGGAAAGCTGCTGCTCGAGAAGATGATCCGCTATGCGCGCGCAAAGCGCATCGGTGCGCTGGTGGGCTGCACCATGCATGACAACCGGCCCATGCTGACTCTGGCGCGCGCCTGCGGCTTCAGGACCAGCACCGCGGCCGGCGTCGATGGCATCAACCTGCACCTTGCGCTCGGCGAAGAGGATGCCGGCGTTCTCGCTTAGGGTTGCGGCATCGCAATCGGCGCGCGCGGCTGCCGGCCTACGCTGGTAGCAGGCGAGCAGGCTGCTCGCTGCCTGCAAGCGGCACCTGCGGCAGACGGCGGCGGCAGCTCCACTCCTTTCATCAACCCGTGGGGAGCTGTCCTACCATGAATCTTCAACGTATCCCTGACTGCCGGGCCCTGCTGCTGACGGCCCTTCTCTGTGCCGGCACCGCGCCGGCGCTTGCCCAGCCCGATACGTCGCCGGCCGCGCCGCCACGGCCCCGCGAGGCAGTCCGCGGCGCAGACCTGCTCACCGAGGCGGAGCGCGCCGACATTTGCGCAAGACTGCGCAGCGCCACGTCCGCGCAGGAGCGCCAGGCGATCATGCAGCGCACTCACGACCTGATCGCGACGCGCGCCAGCGAGCGCGGCGTCACGCTGCGCCACGGCGGGTCTGACAACCGGCGTATGGGGATGAACGACCGCTTTGGCAGCCGCTACGGCATGGACTGCAGTCCGCGCGCGGCGGGAGCGACCGCTGCGGATGGCATGCCGGCGCCCAGGGACGCCGATGGTGTTCGCTACCTGACCGGCGGTGTCGGCCAGGACGAGGCGGCTTACCTGCGCAAGGCCAGCGGCGACTACAGCCTGCGGCTCACTTTCACCGGAAGCGGCGGTCAATACCTCGCTGGTGTCGACACGTATATCTATGACAGCCGCGGCAAACAGCGCTTCGCGGTCGTGTCCGATGGTCCGTTCCTGTTCGTCCAGCTGCCGCCAGGCCGCTATCGCGTCGTCGCCAGCGCGGATGGCAAGGAGCGCGAGCAGACGCTGGTGGTGCCGGCCAAGGGCGGCGTGTCCCGCACGATGCGCTTGACGCCTGCCTCATAGCCATTGGTCCCATGGGTCTCGCTCAAGGCCAGCTGGCAGCGTACGCGCCAGTTGATCCGGATGCCTGCGCGCCCACCGCCGCGCGCCGGCAATGGCAACGCGAATTGCCATGCCTTCATCATGGCCGCTGGCGAGCAAGGCGTTGGCAATTTCGATCGCCTTTCCGCGCACTGCCGGCGACAGCCGCTTCATTGAAGCAGGATATCGGTCAGCATACCAAGGCATCGCAGGCCCCCCCCTCACCCGCCGCGGTAGCAGCCGCCGGTGCCAACGCCCTGCGCGCGCCGATCGCCTGGCGGGCGCTGGGTCCCTGTTTGCGCCGGGGCTACAGGGAAATCCCCTGGCAGGCGCAGCATCAACGACGGTCCGGTGCCGTCCGGGCCCACACGCACGGAGCGGCATTCGATCGCGCCTGCGGAACGGACCAGCGCGCGATAGTCGCCTGGCGGCAGCCGCAGGTACAGCAGCGGCCCTTCACTCATCACTAGCAGCACTAGCTCGCGCCGCGCATCGAACAGGGTCACGGTGACGTCAGACAAGCTGCTGCCATCGGACTCGCTCACAAAGTGCATATGGACGTTGAAGCGGCCGGCAATGCCGCGCATGGCCGCGACCTGGTCCACCCCGATCCCACCGGAAACGTAGTCGATGCCATTCATGTGATGAACCGCCGGCGCCGCCGGAACCACGGGCGACTCCGCCGAAGCAGCGCCCGCGGGGATGGCAATGAATGGACCCGCACAGAGCAGGCAGGCGGCAAGCGCCATCGCGCGCATGGGAATCTCCTAAGACAAGCCGGTCGCCGACAGGCATCGGTTGCGCCGGTGATGTCATCCAGAGTAGGTGCGCAGGAGGGCGCGATCTTGGGCTACATCAAGACACGGCCACATCCGTCAGTGCGGGGGTGCTGGAACTGGCGATCACGGTCGGCGCGGTGGCTCTTGTGGCGGCGGCAATTAAGCTGGGCGGGGTCCTAGGCAAGACCTAGGCCGCGCAAGCTGACGTCTCGCGGCGCAGGTACATTGACTTCCCTGAAAATCCGAGCCGCCATCCAACCCGGATCAATGGACATTGCTGCGAGCTGTCAGGGATTACTGACACGGCCTTCTGCCGCCCTGACGCCACTCTCAGCCGCCTCCTATATTCTGCCAAATAGGCGGCGGTCATACTGGCCACATGCCAGACAGTATCCAACCCAAGGTCCTCACTGTGTACCTGCTCGAGCATGCGAATGCGATCCGAAGCAGGCAGCTTGGCATCTTCGCACGATTGCCTCGCATACGAATTGCAGGGTCGGGCGCTAGCGCCATCATGGAGCTGACTAGACTCATGCGTCATCGCCCCGACGTTGTCGTGATCGGCTTGCGCACCGCAAGTGGCGGCGCGATCCAGGAGGTGAGGATACTCAGGTCAGCCATCCCAGACGCCATCGTGATCGTGCTGAGCGACGCCCTCAGCCTGCCGCTGCGGCGCGCTTGCCTGCGGGCAGGCGCGAGCTACTGCTTTGACAGGACGCTGGAACTAGACGCGCTGCGCTTGGCGCTGACCGGGCTAGGGACCGCCTCAACATCATAATGCCAGGGCGAGTTCAACTACACGCGACTGCTACAGGTCGGCGTCGTCGTCGAACAGATGGTTCCGCATAGCATACCGCAGCAGCATGGCTTCATTGGGCATTTGCATCTTTTCCATGAGGCGCATCTTGTAAGTGCTAACGGTCTTGGCGCTGACACACAGTGCCGTGGCGATCGCCGTGATGGGCTCGCCCAGCACCAGCCGCCGGTACACTTCCAGCTCGCGGTCCGACAGCCGCAGGTGGGGCAAGTCATCGCTCTGATCCTTCAGGCCGCTTGCCAGTTTTGCTGCAATTCCCTGACTCACATAGGTACCACCCCGCGCTACCTGTCCGATGGCGGACACCAGCTCCGTGGCCGCGCTTTCCTTGGTCAGGTAGCCTGCCGCTCCGGCCTGGAACGCACGGACGATATATTGCTCTTCCGCATGCATCGTCAACACGAGGATGCGCAAGGCCGGGGCTTCGGTGCGTAGTAGGCGGATCAACTCCAGACCGCTCCTGCCGGGCATGGACAGATCAAGGAGCAAGACCTGCGGACTGCATTCCCTCACCATTCTTGGTACTTGCGCGCCGTCAGCCGCTTCGGCAACCACCTGAAACGACCCCGCCCGTTCCAGGATGTGCCTTAAGCCGTCTCGCACGACGGCGTGGTCGTCCGCAATCATCACGCGTGTCATGCATGGTCTCCCTGTTCATGTGAGAAGAAAACACTCACGCGGAAGGCCCCTCTTCCCACGAGTTCCGCAGAGCGCATTGCCGCGACGGAACCTTCAGCGATTTTCCCTTTCCCATCGAACCGGTTGGCCGGCAGCAGGCTCTCATTTCCGTTAACATGCCAATGGACTATAGAGTCTGTGCCGGAGAAGGCAATCCCGCCATGTGCCCGATGCCCCACGATGGCCGGCAAGCCGCCGGCGCCGGGCACTGTTGGCACGACGCAAGCTCGATCGCAATTGGATGCTAATCCATGAGTCACCTAAAGTGCTGTCGATATGACGCCGCGGCCCTACCTTTCGCAGTGGTGCCAACGCCCGGCCACGCGAGTGATTTTCCGGGCGCTTCATGGCGTTCATCCGGGCGGCAGTTTTTCCAGCGTGGGGGGATCTCCCGTAGAATCGTGTTTCCTTGGAGGCCAATCACGGCGCGCGCCCTGCCAAGCCGGCGTTCCGTTGCGGGGGGATATCTACCCTCAAGCAAAAGCCCTTCCCGGGAGCACTTTCGATCGATACGGCGCCCCCGAGCAGACGAGACCGCTCCCGGATGCCCAACAGGCCCAGCGACTTGCGCGGCTCGTTGGCGTGTGGCTTCATGTCCCAGCCTGCACCATTGTCCTGTACTCGCAGGCCAACCCGGTCGTCATCACACACCAGGTGGATCTGCACGCTGGTCGCGTTAGCGTGGCGAACGACGTTGCTCAGTGCCTCCTGCACGATGCGAAACAGCGCGGTCGCCGTCTGCTCCGGGACATCGACGTCGACGCCGTCCACCGTCACCGCCAGACCATACCGGTTGGCAAAATCGTTCGCCAGCCACTCAATGGCTGGCAGCATACCCAGGTCGTCCAGCAGCGCGGGCCGCAGAGCGCTGGCGATACGGCGGACAGAGGCCACCGTGTCGTCAATGACCGCGTTCATGCCTGCGATCTCGTCCAGCAGGCCAACGGTGGGCTTACCCTCCTCCACGTCCGAGCCAAGCATGGCTAAGTCCATCTTCAGCGCGCTCAGGCGCTGACCCAGGTCGTCATGGAGTTCGCGCGCGATGCGGCGCTTCTCCTCTTCGCGAGTGGCGAGGATACTGTCGGAAAGCTGCTGCAATTCCTCGCGCGAGCTTCGTAGGGCCTCTTCGGCACTGACGCGTTCAGTAATGTCGCGCAACATCACTGTATACAGCTTGCCGCCACCGTCGACCGTTTGCGAAATGGAGGCCTCGATCGCAAACTCGCTGCCGTTCCGCCGCATGGCGTAGAGCGCCAGGCGTTGACGCCCCATCTGGCGCTCCGATACACCGGTAATCCCAAACCGGCGCACATGCTCCGCGTGGGCGGCGCGGAAGCGCTCAGGAATGAAGTCGCCCAGTGGGCGCCCGATCGCCTGCTCCGCCGGCCAGCCAAACAAGGTTTCGGCCATCGGATTGAATAGCACGACGCGCTGGTCGCTGTCCACAGTGATGATCGCCTCCATGGAGGAACGGATGATCCCAGCCAGGCGGGCCTCGCTTTCCCTCACGCGTTGAAGACTGCGCTGCATGGCCTCCTCAGCACGGACGCGCTCGGTAATGTCGCGCAGCATCACAGTGTACAGCTTGGTGCCGCCGTGAACAGTTTGCGAGATGGACGCTTCGACCGGGAATTCGCTGCCATCCCGCCGCATAGCATAGAGCGCCAGGCGTTGAGATCCCATCTGACGCTCCGATACGCCAGTAATCCCAAACCGGCGCACATGCTCCGCGTGCGCGGCGCGGAAGCGCTCAGGAATGAAATCGCCCAGTGGGCGGCCAATCGCCTGCGCCGCTGGCCAGCCAAACAAGGCTTCGGCCATCGGATTGAACAGCACGACGCGCTGGTCGCTGTCCACGGAGATGATCGCTTCCATGGACGAGCGAATGATTTCCGCCAACCGCGCTTCGCTTTCCTCCAGTCGTTGACGGCTGCCCCCCGAGACGCGCCTGAGCCTTCTCAGCCTGATCCAATAGAGACCAACAACGAGCCCGATGCCCCCCCCCAATAGCGGCACCAACGGCGCCAAAAGCCCCCGGTGCCGTTCGACGGTAGCCTGCAAAACGAAGGCAAGCACTACGAAGAGGACGACCGCGCCACTGCCAATCGCCATATCGATAGCATAGGAGCGCGGGCTCTCGAACGATAACAGCTGAGCCTTGTCTTTGGGGGCGAATGGGTTAGTCACGCAACGCGCAATGTCTGGCCGATTCCGGGCTTCTTAATCACTTCTGAATAGAATATAGAGCGACGACACGGTCCTGCAAGCCAAAGCTCAATCCGCTCAGCACCTGAGCCGGCGTGTTCCAAGGCTCGATTCTCGTGCTTCTTCGGCGCTTCGGCAGCCGAGCCGCTGTTGTGGGAAGCCGTTTTAGAGACTAGCTCAGGAATCAGCTCGGCGATGTCGGCAACCCGACGTTTGGCTTGCCCGGCAAAGTGCTAGCCAAACGGCGCCCCCGGCACGGCCTCCGCTAACGCACTGCCAGGTCCGACTGGCAGTGATCGCACCTCAGTGCGACATAAAGACCGGAAACGCTGCCTGGCGCAGTAGGGCGCGGGTGGTGCCGCCCAGCACAAGCTCCTTAAGCCGGGAACGGCCATAGCCGCCGGCGACCAGCAGGTCGGCCTGTACCTTGCAAGCAAGTTGCGGCAGAACGTGGTCGGGGTCGCCCTCCCCGAAAACCAGATCGGCATTGATGCCATGGCTGGCCAGCCACGCTGTCAGCCGGTTCCCGCTGTCACGGTAGGCCTCTTCCCCAATGGCACCACCATACTTGTCTGGGCTGACCACCAGGACGGAAACAGCACTGGCATGCGCGAGCCACGGCAATGCGTCCGCTACGGCCCGCGCGGCCTCTCTGCCGCCGTTCCATGCGATGGCGACATGGCGAGCAAAGCGCGGGCCGGCCGCGCCCGGCACCAGCAAGATGGGCCGGCCGGCATTGAGCATCGCATACTCCGCAACCCCGGCCAGCAGCGCCGGCACATCGGCATCCGCCGACGGCGGCGCGGGCAGGATGAGATCGGCGAAACGGCCCTCGTCGGCAAGCGCCCAGCCGGATTCGGCGTCGATAATGATGTGCCGGGTGGGAATGTCCGGCGACACTTGCCTGGTCAGCGTGTCGAGGGCTTCCTTGTGACCGGCAACCAGTTTGTGCAGCTGGCTGGCGGCAAGCGCCGCGTATTGCCCGGCTTCTTCGCCCGCCCCGCGAAACGGCTCCAGGTTTGTTCCCGTTGCAGTCAGTCCGACCACGCTGCCGCCGAATTTCGCGGCAACCCGTGCCGCCGTTTCAATGCGTGCCGACCGGGCAGAATCTTCGCTGAGGTCGACGAGGATGGTTCTAAAGTCCATAACGTGATTCCGGTTTGTCAGACGTGCCTAAAGAAGCACATGACAGGCGCCGGGCTGGATCAATCGAGCGGGTAGGACCGCCGATATTCCGGCATGGTGACCGCCCAGCGCAGATCGCGCTCGATGTGCTGGCGCAGCGCATCGCTTGCCTGTGGCTCGCCGTGCACGACAAACGTACGCCGCGGCGCCTGGTGAAAGCCGCCAAGCCAGGTCATGAGTTCCGCGGCATCGGCATGTGCGGACAGGTTCTCCACCTGCTCCACCGACGCATGCACGGCGATGTCCTTGCCATGGACGCGGATGTCGCGCCGGCCTGCGGCCAGCGCTGCGCCGCGCGTACCCGCCGCCTGGAAGCCGGAAAGCAGGATGGTGTTGCGAGGGTCCGGGCCGTAGGCGGCAAGATGGTGGACCACACGACCACCGGTAGCCATGCCGCTGCCAGCCAGGATGATCTTGGGACTTCGGTCGTGGTTCAGCCAGATCGACTGCTCCATGCTTTGCACCGGGGTGGCGAGATTGCAGGCTGCGGCGCACTCTTCGCGGCTGATGCGCAGCTCTTCCGGATGCAGCGAGAAAATCATGGTCGCGTCGATGGCCATCGGGCTGTTGAGGTACACCGGCACGTCGGGGATTCGCTTGAGCTCGCGCAGGCGGTGCAGGCAGTACAGCAAGCTCTGCGTGCGCCCCACCGCGAAAGCGGGGATGATCAAGCTGCCGCCGCGGCCAATTGT
Organism: Cupriavidus sp. FW305-F7; assembly: GCF_058782875.1. Taxonomy (NCBI): domain Bacteria; kingdom Pseudomonadati; phylum Pseudomonadota; class Betaproteobacteria; order Burkholderiales; family Burkholderiaceae; genus Cupriavidus; species Cupriavidus sp. FW305-F7. The sequence goes on from NZ_JBYSYC010000022.1 coordinate 78,816, forward strand.
CCGGCTGACTATCTCGCCGAGCACATCCAGCGGGTCGTCATCCGGATGCCGCCGGTCGCCATAGGTGGACTCCACCAGCAGGTAATCCGCCTGACGCACCGTCTCCGGCGCGCGCATGACGATGTCTTGCTGCCGCCCGAGGTCGCCGGAGAAGACGATGCGCTTGCCGTCGACGAACAACGTGACGATCGCTGCCCCGATGATATGTCCGGCCCGGGCAAACTCGGCCTCTACGCCGGGCACCACCTGGAAGCGCTTGCCGAACTCCATTGGCTGGAGCCGCCGCATTGCTCGTGCAGCGTCGGCGGCAGTGTAAAGAGGCAATGCGGGCCGGTGACGCGAAAAGCCCTTGCGGTTCGCGTAATCGGCGTCTTCTTCCGCCAGGTGGGCGCTGTCTGGCAGCAGGATGCCGCACAGCTGCGCGGTGCCCATGGTGCAATACACGCTGCCGCGGAAGCCGTTGCGCACCAGCAGGGGCAAATACCCGCTGTGGTCGATGTGGGCATGGGTCAGCACCACGGCGTCGAGCTTGGCCGGATCGAGCGGCAGTGGGTCCCAATTGCGCAGGCGCAGGGTCTTGTATCCCTGGAACAAGCCGCAGTCGACCATGACTTGGTGACGGCCGGTATCGAGCAGGTACTTGGAGCCGGTGACCGTATCGGTCGCGCCGAGGAATTGCAGTTGCATGCTGGTGTCCTTTGACGCTTGCGCAAAGCCGCTGGCCCCACCACGGGTGCCGCTGGCTGATACAGGCAGTCTAGGAGGGGGAACCGAATAGTGGTTGATCCGGATCAATCATGTGGACACACGGGTACCTACGCTTGAACAGTGTCCGGCCCCGCCGGCCGCATATGGCGTACGCGCAGGGTGCACACGCCTGGCTCCGCGCCGAGCATCCCTTGGGAAACCTCATGCAAAATCGCTCCAGCGCGTTGCAAACGGATCGCCCCCGATCTCACGAAGAACCTTACGGTACCCGGGATGGCATCGATCCGGCGCACGTCCCACCCGGCCTGACCACCGCGCAGGCTCGTGCGCGGCTGGCGGAGGTGGGTCGCAATGTGCTGCCTCAGGCGGCCCCGAGGTCGGTAGTCGCCGTGTTTCTGCGCCAGTTCCTCAGTCCGCTTATTTACATCCTCCTGGCCGCGGCGGCGGTGTCGCTTGCATTGGGTGACCTGAAGGATGCACTGTTCATTGGGGCAGTACTGCTGATTAACGGCGTCATCGGCACCGCACAGGAGCATACGGCCGACAAGGCGACCGTGGCGCTGCGCAAGATGGAGCAGCCCCGTGCCACGGTGATCCGGGACGGCGTGCAGCAGGAGATCGACGCAAGTACCCTGGTACCGGGTGACCTGGTGGTGCTGGAAGCCGGCAGCCGAGTGCCGGCCGACCTGGAACTGACCTACGCCATTGACTTGCAGTGCGATGAATCCCTGCTTACTGGCGAATCGTTACCGGTGCGCAAGCTCTCCGCATGTGATCCCAGCAACGCCCCAGCGAGCGCCCGCCAGTGCCTGACCTTCGCCGGCACTGTGGTGCTCCGCGGCAGGGGCCACGGCATCGTGGTGGCAACTGGCCCTGCCACGCAAATTGGCCGGATTGCGCGGGAACTGGGCCGCGAATCCATCTCGCAGCCACCTTTGATTCTCAGGCTCCAGCGTTTTTCTCGACTGATCGCGGTGGCGGTAGGCGTCGCTGTGGCGTTGCTGGTGTTGGTGGGTATGCTGCGCGGCATGGCATTGCGCGAACTGTTCATGATGTCGGTCGGACTGGCGGTGAGCGCGATCCCCGAAGGACTGCCCGTCGCCATTTCGGTGGCGCTGGCGATCAGCATCCGGCGGATGGCAAAGGCCCACGTGATTGTGCGCAAAATGCCCGCCGTGGAGTCGCTTGGCTCCTGCACCATGATCGCCACCGACAAAACCGGCACCCTGACCATGAACGAGCTCGTCGTCACGGATGTCCGGCTTCCCGGCGGCACGGCGCTGTCCTTCGACGTCGGGCACGACCTGGACGAATGCAAGATCCGCGCCGCCGGCGCCACCGAGCAGGACGCCAGAACGCAGGTAGCGGCCCTGCTGAGGGCCGCGGCGCTGCCAAATGAGGCGCAACTATCCAGGGAGCGCGACGGCTGGACTGGCACCGGGGACAGCGTGGACGTGGCGCTGCTGGCCGCGGCGCACAAGGGAGGCACCGTAGCCAATGAGGTCCGACAGCGGTACCCCTTGGTGGCCCGTATCCCCTATGAGCCAGACCTGCGGTACGCGGCCTCGTTCCACCGGCACGAAGAGACGATCCGCGTGTTCGTCAAGGGAGCGCCCGAGACGCTGATCGCCATGTGCGACCAGGCGGATGTTCGCGGCCATGCCGTGCCGATCCGGCGCGAGGCACTGCTTCGGGAAAAGACAGCGCTGGCCGCGCAAGGACTACGCGTGCTGGCGTTCGCTGAAGGCACGATTGATGCGGAGCCGGACGGGTCCTATGGACACGGGCACCTGGTCAATCTGACCTTTCTGGGAATGGCAGGCATGAAGGATCCGGTTCGTCCAGAGGTCCCCGAGGCTATCCGACGCTGCTACAGCGCCGGCATCGACGTGGCGATGGTGACTGGCGACGATCCGTTGACGGCCAGCGCAATTGGCTCACAGGCGGGGCTGCGCTTTAACGCGGACCAGGTCGTGACGGGCGAGCAGGTGCGCCAGGCCGAGAGCGAGGGGCCGCACGGACTCGACCAACTGACCCGCCGTGCGCGCATCTACGCCCGCGTCAGTCCGGACCAGAAGCTGTCCATTGTCCTGTCGCTGGCAAGAACCGGCCATTTCGTGGCAGTCACTGGCGACGGCGTCAACGACGCTCCTGCGCTCAAGCACGCACACGTCGGTGTGGCCATGGGCCGAAAGGGAACTGAAGTGGCGAAGCAAAGCGCAGACATTGTCCTCACCGATGACAACTTTGCGTCCATCGTCAACGGCATCCATGAAGGCAGGGTGGCGTACGCGAACATTCGAAAAGTCATCTTTATGGTGGTTTCCACGGGCGCGGCCGAAATGGTTCTGTTTCTGCTTGCGATTCCCCTGGGTCTGCCAATGCCATTGCTGCCGGTGCAGCTGCTGTGGCTCAACCTCGTGACCAATGGCATCCAGGACGTGGCTCTTGCTACCGAGCACGCGGAGGGCGATGAACTGTCGTATCCGGCGCGCAAGCCCCGGGAACCGATCTTTGACCGCGTAATGATCCGCCGCATCTGCTATTCGACTCTAGTCATGGGCGTAGGGGGATTCGCAACTTTCTACTGGTTGCTCGACCGCGGCTATCCCATCGACGAGGCACGCAACCAATTGCTGCTGCTGTTTGTGCTGTTTGAGAACTTGCAGACGTTTAATAGCCGTTCGGAGCGCCACTCCGTATTCCGACAGGGGGTCTTCGCCAATCCGATGCTGGTGGCCAGCGTACTGGCCGCCCAGTCATTCCATATTGCTGCCATGTACATACCTGGGTTAAGCGACACGCTCAGTCTCACACCTGTGTCGGCTACGACGTGGGCCGGGCTGTTGTCGCTCGCGCTGACATTGACGATTGCGGTGGAACTGGACAAGTGGTGCAGCCGGCGGTGCAAGCTGTAGCGCAGAGACCGGTGCTCGCCCACTCGCGGCGCTGACCTTTGCCCCCATGGGTGCGGGCAGACTGGCCGGCGCCGCCGTTCTGACGATCCGTCCCTGAAGTCGACGAATCCCTGCAAGGGCTGCTAACCCTCAGATCTCTGGAATCGTCCGCATGCGTCACTTGAAAGAGAAGGCGGAGGCGCTACTCCATTGGCGCCGGACCCGACGCCCCTTCAGGAGGGTCTCTCGCGACTTTCATTACGACCATCCTCCGCGCCCACTCAAGTACAGGCAACAGCCGGGGCGGCAAGTGCTGCTCAGCTTCAGCAAAAGATACCCAGCGGAATTCATGGTGTTCCGGCCGGCCCAGTTCCGGGCTAATCGGCAAGACAACGTCGCCCCGGGCCGAAACCGCCAGATAATAGCGAGCCACCTTGCTGCCGCGGTTGTAGGGCTCGGTTTCGCAGTACTGCTCGCCCCACCGAAACTGCAGCCTTGTCAGGCCGGTTTCCTCTTCGGTCTCGCGCAATGCCGCCCCCAGTTCGGTCTCCTCTGGTTCAGGCAACCCCTTGGGGAAATCCCAATTTCGGTAGGCACGTAGAATGAGACAACGCCATTCGCCCGCCTCCGGCCGCAGCACAACCACGCCCGCCGATCGCTTCATTTGATGCGACATCCCGGCCTCGCCCTATTCCTATTCCCCGCTAGGGGAAGAACCGCGCTTGCGTGCTGTGGCCGACCTGGAACGCGCCCACCGACGCCGGCGCGCTGCTGGAGATCGCGGACCGCACTCGCTGCGACCCCATACCATTGCCTATTTGCTTGAACATGCACGCGACCGTCACGCCGGTCCACAGCTCGATTTGCCGAAGCTCGGAAGGTATCCACGCCATCGCCATTGCGGCCTGCTCGAAGCGACCCTCTACACGCCGGCGGTCCAGGCGGAAGTCAGTGCGACATCAATACGGGAACGGTCAAGGACGCCAGCAACGTGCGCGTCACACCGCCGAGCACCAGCTCGCGCACGTGGCCATGGCTGTAGGCCCCCATGACGATCAGGTCAGCATTGAAATCTGCCGTGCGAGAAAGCAGCAACTCGCCGATGGTCAGATCGGAGCCCCCGGTACCGTGCTCGACCTCTACGGCAACGCCGTAGCGCATCAGCGTCCGGGCCGCGTGGCTGCAAGGCGTTGCGTCCGCGCGCATCTCCTTGGACGTGGTTTGCACGTTCAGGATCCTGACCTGTGCGCCGGCGATGAGCGGAATGGAGTCGTGCAGGGCCCTTGTCGCTTCCCGGCTGCCATTCCATGCCAGCATGACCCGCGTCCCCACCGTTGGGAATACCCCCGCCAACGGAATCACGAGCACCGGCCTGCCGGCTTCAAGTATCAAGGATTCCAAAAACTGATGCGCGACGAAGCTGCCGGGATCGCTCGGATCGTACTGTCCGGCAACGATAAGGCCGGCTTCGCGGGCTTCGCGCAGCGCCATCGCCACAGGCTCGCCCTCCACCGCACGCCACTCCGTTTCCACTGACAGCTCGCTCACTGCGGCCTCGAACCGGCGTCGCACCTCGTCGCGTACCTGGTGGCGCCGCTCGAGATCCTCGGCCATGAACTGCTCAGTACCTTGCATAGCATAGACCCACGCGGGAGCCATGAACCCTGCAAACAACCCAATCAGCCGGCATTCGTTGGCCACGGCCAGACGGGCGGCGAGCTCCAGGCGGCGCGCTGCGCTCTGGCTGGCATCGAGGTGCACCAAAATGCTTTCATAGCGCATGGCTGTACTCCGTCGGCCTGGATGGTCCTGGATTCACTCTAGGTTGTGATGCCCAAGGACGGTTGATGGAAATCAGTGGCGCCTTCGATTGTCCGGGACGTCCAGATTGCTCGAGAATGCGATAACCGGAACGGGGGAGTTGCAGCCAGCAAGGGCATCGCCTGGGCGCCCACGCACCCACGCACCCACGCCTGACACGATTTTACATAGACCGATGACCCGTCGCCACGCCACCCATGCCGCTGGAGCGGCTGCCTCGGGCGCTGTCCGGTGGCGGGAGCAACCGCGCACCCGCCCCGGCCGCCCGGATGGCCCCCACCGACGACGGGGCCGCTGTCATCGCTTGGCTCGCGCGCTAAGCCTGCGACTGACCTCGGCATGCACCCGGCTCACGCTATTGACATACGTGCACCCATTCCGTGCCAGATAGGCAGTATTGAACGGTTCGTCTTTGTCGGTCGGGTCAAGCCGACCCAGCGCAAGAAAATCATCTACCGAGAGGTTGAATTCACGAAGATATTCGCGCGCGTACGCATAGACCAATGATGGCGGAAATGCATCGAATCCTGCCGGCACTGGCGTGTGCGTCGTGAACACGTTCCCGGCTCCGGTGGCCCACATGGCCTCCCGGAACGAGACATTCGTGCGCTGCATGAAGCGACGGGCTCGCTCCAAGACCACCAGCGCTGCGTGACCTTCGTTGAGGTGACACACCTCCACCTCGATGCCGAGCGCTTCGAGCATGGCCCAGCCGCCAATGCCAAGCACCACCTCCTGTAGCAGTCGCATTTCCGCCCCCCCGCCGTACAGCTTAGCCGTGATGCCGCGTTCCGCGGCACCGTTGCGCACATCGTTGCTATCGAGCAGGTATAAGCGGGTGCGTCCGACAATCGCCTGCCATACACGGACAAACAGCATACGGCCAGGCAGCCTCAGTTCAACTTTCAGCCACGCGCCATCCGCGCCGATCATCGGCTGGATAGGCAGGCTCGTCGGAGCGTTGTGGGGATAGGCTTCCCGCTGGTCCCCATTCGCATCGATGATCTGGCAGAAATAGCCTTCCTGGTAGAGCAGTCCTATGCCAATCACTGGCGCATCCAGATCGCTAGCCGTCTTGAGGTAGTCGCCCGCCAGCACTCCGAGCCCGCCCGCGAGGTAGCACCGGCGATTCTCAATCGCCCGATTGAGGTCCTGCAAGACGGTGCTGTCGCTCCCGAGTTCATCCAGACGATTTGGCGGAATGTTTTGCAGGATCACCCATGGATTGGGGCTGCGCGCCCAGAGCTCCGGATCGATGGTTTGCCACAAGACGTCCAGCGCGTGACTCCAAGTCCAGCGCAAATCGAGTGCCAGTTCCGTCAACGCAGACAACTTCTCCGGCAGGGTTCGCGGCAACGCATACACGTGGGATCATCAGCACAATAGGTTGGTTTGCAGCTGCCCGGCGCCACGCTGCTTTGGTTGGCTGCGCATGTCGGGCCGCCCCGCATATGCCGACAGACAACACCACTGCATCAGTGAAAAGGCACCGGACAGAATCGCCGTGATGGACCGTCGTACCTCCACTTGATCGGCTTGACTTTTCGCGATCACCTCGCGCTGAATGGGCGCGAACCAGTTCTCCCTCGACATTGTCGTCAGCGCCCGGAGCAAGGAATTCGCCTTATCCGCGACAGCGTAAGCAGCCACAAGACAGAGCGTGTGCAGGAGCCCCTCGGGATTGCAACGTCGGTTGCACTACACGCCGACCACACGTCCCGGCTTAATCAGGGGCAGCATTCGGTCCTCGCGAACCAGGGCCAAGCGCAGGCAGACGCATGCCCGCCAGTTCACGATAAATACACGCGTAGCTCGCTGCCGAGCGCGCCCAAGCAAAGTCGCTCGACATGGCCAGCTGCCGGAGCTCTGACCAGCGCTTAGGCCGCGTTTCATACAGGGCCAGACAGCGCGACAGCGCGAATTCCAAGGCTTCCCCCGTCGCGTCGTCAAACAAGAAGCCGGTCGCGCCGGGAGCGGGCCGGTCATGCGTGCCCGCATCGCGCACGCTGTCGGCAAGTCCGCCAACCCGCCGCACGATTGGAACCGTGCCATAACGCATGGCATACATCTGGGCCAGGCCACATGGCTCGAAACGGGACCCGTGCAGGAGAATGTCACCGGCTGCATGCAGGCTGTGCGCGTGCGCCTCATCATAGCCGATCTGCACTGACGCGCGCCCGGGAAAGCGGGTGGCCATGGACGTAAAGCCGGATTCCAGCTTACGCTCGCCGCACCCGTGCAGTGCAAATTGCAGCCGCGGGTGGCGCGCCATCATGTAGGGCAACCGCTCGAGCACCACATCGGCCATCTTCTGCGAGGTCAAACGGCTGATGAATACCGTCAGCGGTGCCGACGCATCGACATTCAGATATAGGTCCCGCTGCGCGTCGGCTTTGCATGATTGCTTTCCTCTCAAATCGTCGCGCGAGTAGTGGTGCGACAGATACGGATCGGTACGTGGATCCCATTGCTCCGCATCGATGCCGTTGAGGATGCCGACCAGATCGGCACGTCTGGCCCGGAACAGCCCCTCCATGCCGAAGCCGAACTCGGACGTGCAGATTTCGTTCGCGTACGTCGGGCTGACGGTCGTCACCTTGTCGGCGTAGCGCACTCCGGCCTTTAAGAACGAGAGCTGGCCGTAAAATTCGATGCCGTCGGGTGTCACTGTCTCTTGAGGCAGACCAAGCAGCTCTGCACGGTCGAGTGGAAAGTTGCCCTGGAAAGCCGCGTTGTGGACGGTGAATACGGTGCGTGGCCGGTGCTGGCCGTTCAGTAATAGCAGCAGAGGCACTAGTCCGGCATGCCAGTCGTGCGCATGGACGACGTCCGCACGCCAGTCGGGGATGGCCTGCCCCAGGGCCACCCGTGCGGCCGCGTGACAGAGCACGCCAAAGCGCTGCGCGTTGTCCTCCCAATCGCAGCCGCTCGGATCCTGATAAGGTGTACCGGGTCGGTCAAACAGTTCCGGACAGTCGACCAGCCAGACCGGCAAGCCGGTACCCGGCATCGAACCCGCAATCAGGTGCGCAGAGACTCCCGGCAGCAGTTCCGCAAGCTCGGCTACCTGCCGCGGCGCAACAAGGCGCTCCAAGGCTTCCGGATATGCCGGCATCATCAAGCGGACGTCGATGCCGAGTCGGGCAATCGCTTTGGGGAGCGCCCCGCAGACGTCCGCCAGGCCGCCCGTCTTGGCCAGAGGGAAGATTTCCGATGCCACCAACAACTGACGCAAGGGATCATCGCCGCATCGCGCCTGCCGGGTCGCAGCATCAGCCAAATCCGCCATGATCGCGCTCCTCAGGTCGTTTGGGTACGTGTCTAATTTTTGGCGCTGTGACCGGCGACATCAAGGACGCGATGGCATAGCCCGCATCCCGGGGGACGCGGCGCGTTGAAGGTCCAGGCTACCGGAACTCCGCGCCCCGGAGTTCGTCCCTAATCCTGGGCATGACGCCCCCCTGCTTGAGACCAGCTTGTCCATGTGAACCATGATGTTGGCGAAGGCCAAGACAAATGTCTCCTCTGGACGAATGGCTATTTGAGGCTTTCTCCAGGCATCGCACAGAACAGATTGTCGTCAAAGGCAATGGTCAGCCTAAAGGCATTCATGACATTCTCGTTCGGAGAATGGTGGCGCAGAGTGCATGGCAGGCACCAAATTCTTGCGCGTCTGGCCGAGCCATCGCCGGGCGCGGCCGTCCTTCAACCATGGGAACCAGACTTGACGGCAGGAGTGAAGACTGGGCGAATTGGCTCGATGCGACGACCCCTTGGCTGCACATTCAGCATAGGTCGCGGAATAGGCTGCGTTTGCCCACGGCCAGAAATCAGATGAACTGCCCGCAAAGCCCCGAGAGTACGGATGACTGATGTGGATCAACTTCGATTCTTGCAGCGCTCCTAGCCTTAACTTGCCGCTCAGTGGGTTTCGCCCTTCGCGGGCGAACGCAGTCCCGTTCCCGTCCGTATGGATATCAGGTGAGAGTGGCGTTGGAGGCAGGCGGCACAAACGGATGTGACGATATGCTCGTGCCATTTTCTGACCCATAGGCTTGGGGGTGCCGTGATGAAAGACTCTTCAGCGCTGGACAAACGAAGCACCACCACGGTCTCCAGCGTCTGGCGCACCATGTTCCCGCCCGCACAATGGCTGCCGAGTTACCAACCGCAATGGCTGGCGCATGACGCCATCGCGGGTGTGACGCTGGCCGCATATGGTATCCCGGTGTCGCTGGCGTATGCATCCCTTGCGGGATTGCCGCCGCAGTACGGAATTTACTGCTACTTGGCCGGTGGGTTGTTCTATGCATTGTTCGGCTCGTCGCGTCAACTTGCAGTCGGGCCAACCTCTGCGATTTCGATGCTCGTCGGCGTCACCGTAGCGGGCATGGCCAATGGCGATCCCAGCAGGTTGGCGTCGATTGCGGCGCTGACTGCTCTCCTGATCTCTGCCATGTGCGTCCTGGCGTGGCTTCTACGGCTGAGTTCGCTGGTCAATTTCATCAGCGAAACGATACTGCTCGGCTTCAAAGCCGGTGCGGCCCTGACCATCGCGCTTACCCAGCTGCCAAAACTATTCGGGGTCAAGGGAGGCGGCGAATTTTTCTTCGAACGGATTGCAGTACTTGCACAGCAGGTGCCGGAGACCAACCTCGCGGTATTCGGATTCGGCCTGGGCGCGATCGCTGTACTGCTTCTCGGGGAAAAATTCCTTCCGGGCCGGCCGGTAGCACTGTTCGTCGTGGTAGTTTCGATCGCGCTGCTTTCACTGACATCACTCGGCGGGCTCGGCTTCAAGGTCGTCGGCGCCCTGCCGCAAGGCTTGCCGGAATTCCGTCTGCCAGACTTGCGGCCACGCGATGTGGACGGAGTGATTCCTCTGGCGTTCGCCTGCCTGTTGTTGTCCTATGTGGAAAGTGTGTCGGCGGCACGCGCTCTTGCTCAATTGCACGGCTACGACATTGATCCACGCCAGGAACTGCTTGGCCTTGGCGCGGCAAATCTGGCTGTGGGATTTTTTCAGGGCTATCCGGTCGCCGGCGGCCTGTCCCAATCGTCGGTCAACGACAAGGCTGGCGCTAAGACGCCGCTTGCCCTGGTATTTGCTTCGGGAACGATCGGACTGTGCCTGCTGTTCCTGACCGGCCTGCTGGCCAACCTACCTAGTGTCGTCCTGGCAGCTATCGTACTAGTCGCGGTCAAGGGTCTAATCAACATCCGCGAACTACGCCACGTATGGCGCGTGAGCCGATTCGAATTCGTGGTGTCCATGGTGGCGTTTGCCGCAGTCCTGCTGCTGGGCATCCTGAAAGGCGTGGTCGTGGCGGTGCTTGTATCCATGCTACTAATCATCCATCGCGCCGCCCACCCGCATGTAGCATTTCTGGGACGCATTCCCGGGACGCGAATGTATTCCGATATCGAGAGGAATCCGGACAACGAACTTGTCCCGCATGTCCTGATTTTCCGTGTTGAGTCATCGCTGCTTTACTTCAACGTCGAGCATGTGCGTACGGTAGTTTGGCAGAAGATTCACAGCACCGCCGAGCCGCTCCGTTTGGTGGTGTGTGATCTTTCGATTTCCCCCGTCGTTGACCTGGCAGGGGCCCGCATGTTGGCTGCGCTGCATGAAGAACTGCAAGGTGCCGGCATCCCGCTGCGCCTGGTTGCAGCACACGCCGAAGTGAGGGACATCCTTCGTGCTGAAGGGCTCGAAGAGCGTCTTGGCTACTTCGGGCGCCGCATCTCGGTGGCGGACGTAATCGACGGATTCCGGGCGCCCGAAGCATCGGTTATCGCACCAGGAGGCACGGCGGCGCCAACAGCGGCCTAGCATAGCCCGCTGAGTCCGGTACAGGCCGAGACAGCCTGACAGAAGGAGAATGTCATGAACAAGCCCGAAAATATCAAAAACCTGGCCGCTATATCCGAAGCCCACTCGTCCTACCTCAGCGCCGACGAGCGCGCAGCCAAAGGTCGGGCATTGCGCGACACCGTACCCCGCGTGTCGCAGTCCGGCTGGACGCCGGTGGCAAATCGCCAGGATCCGGTCAAACTTCTGGACGAATCCAATGCGGGACGGATTCTCGAACTGATACCGATCCGCTTTGGACGTATGGCGGCTTCTGCCTTCGCCTTCTATCGCGGTGGGGCTGCCTTGATGGCAGCCGACCTTGCCACCACGCCCGCCAGCGGGATCCGCGTACAGGCATGCGGAGATGCGCATCTGATGAACTTCGGCGGATTCGCTACACCAGAACGCAACGTGATCTTCGATATCAACGATCTCGACGAGACGCTTCCGGCCCCTTTTGAATGGGACCTCAAGCGTCTTGCCGCCAGCGTGGCGATCGCTGCCGAGCATCTCGCGCTGCCGAAGAGCGATGCCGCGCGTGTCGTCACTGACCTTGTACGCGAGTATCGCGAACGGATGTTCAACTACGGTTGGATGCGCGCGCTGGACGTCTGGTATGACCGGATCGACCTGCAGAAGTATGAAGACCGCAGCGGTGATCCCGACATCGTCGCCGCGGCCCGCAAGCGGCTTGCACAGCGAATCGAGGCCGAAAGGCGCAAGACGGTCCCTGACCATCTGTATCCAAAGCTGGTGTCTGCGGAAGGAGAAAAGCCCAGAATCAAGGATGAGCCACCCCTGATCTTCCACCCGACCGAGGAAATGGCGCCCGGCCTTGCGTCGGGCTACGCGAAAGCCATTGCCTCATATCGGGAAAGTCTTGCCGAGCATACCCGAGTGCTCTTTGACCGATTCCACTTCTTCGACATGGCCATCAAGGTGGTCGGTGTCGGGAGCGTTGGCACGATGTGCGGCGTAGGCCTGTTTCTTGCCGCGGATAACGATCCGCTGTTTCTGCAGGTAAAGGAAGCCCGTGCTTCTGTCCTGGAACCTTACGCTGGAAAGAGCTTGCATTCCAATCACGGCCAACGCGTCATCATTGGCCAGCGTCTCATGCAGACTGCTAGCGACGTCTTCCTGGGGTGGACCCGGGGAAAAAACGGACGCGACTTCTTTATACGCCAGTTGCGTGACATGAAACTGTCGGCGGTCATCGAAGATTGGGATACCGGCATGCTCAGGCAATACGGCCGGATGTGCGCACACGCCCTCGCCCGAGCGCATGCCCGTTCCGGCGATGCCGCTATGATCGCTGGTTACATGGGTTCAGGACAAACCTTCGACGACGCGATCTGCGAGTTCGCGACCGAGTACTGCTCTCAGAATCGGAACGACTATCGAGCGTTCCTGGCCGCCATTCGCAAAGGACGCATCGAGGCGCGAATGGAGCAAGAGTAAGACCGTACCCCCCTGCTGCGCAACAGCACCCATGAGGAGCCGGCAGGGATGTATACGGCATCAAGCTTGCGATGCATCAATGGGCCAATGCGCATACGACCTACGCTTCAGAACAGGCGGAGCTATATTGCGCGCCTTGTCCGCCAAGGCAGGAGGATTGCCATGACCGCGATGCTGCAGTCTGGAAACGAGGAAAGCCATCATCGATCACTTGCCATGCACGCTAGCAAGGTTATGCGTACGGCTGCCGCTGCGTTGCTTCTTGCTACCGCGCCGCTTCTCCACGCACAGACCCTCGCGGCGCATCCAAAGCCGCCGGAAATCCACCAATCCTCTGGCGTCCGGTATGTCTCGGGCGGGATCGGGAGCGAAGCCGTGCGGCAAATGCAGGCTATCTCCGGCCAATTCAATGTGCGGCTCAGCTTCCAAGATCCTTCGGAAGGCAGGCCCGTCTCTGGCGTCATGCTGATCCTGGCCAACGAGAAGGGCAAACGACTGCTACGACTGGTCACGGACGGTCCCCTGGCCTATCTCAAACTCCCTCATGGCAGCTATTACCTGACGGTGATCTATCAAGGGGCCGATCATGAGCAGTGGATCACGGCCGAAGACGAACCGATGGATCTCACATTTCTCTTTAACCTGATCGATCTGGAACAATACTGGCTACAAGCAGGGACACACTCGCCCCAGTATCCGACTCCGACATAAACAGGCCTCAAGGCGAAGAACACCGGCTGCCAGGCCGGCGCGTGCGGTGACAGCATAACGCATGCAAAGCCGACACCCCCTTATTGCGGGCCAATGGCCTGCCATTTTGATGATGTAACCAAAATTCCGGGATCTTTCGCATCCTATAGTCGGTGCCTTGCCGAAAGTGGAGACTGCAATGGTGGGTTCAAGAATAAGCATCGCGTCGCCGGCCCGTTCCACTCCGAACGGATTGATCACCCTGCTGTTTCACCTGAGTCACGCAGCCTCTCAGGGGCAGCTCGATCCCGCTCTCGTGCGTGATCTTGGAAAACGCATCTACATCGAGATTGATGCATGCAGGACAGACGAAGCCAAGAGCCAGGTCGAGTTGAAACTGCTGTCCGAGGCAATGTTCAGGTTCGAGGATACTTTGCTGGCGGCGCGAAGCCACATGCTGCTCGCGTCGATCCGGCGTTTAGGGAGCACTGAACGTCCGCATCCTGAAGCGGATCGAGGTGCCGGCCACCATGAAGGTGGCCCACCAATCCCGACCAACCGGCCGCCCAATCCTTCGCCCGTCACGGGCCGCTGCACGGATTATCTCGAGCCGCTCGCCACTCTCGATCAAGGTGATTCCCCCTTGTGATAACGCATGGATCAGCCCTCCCCGGGCGACGTAATCACTGCAGGGCGGAAAGAGGCTTTTGCGATTCGTCAGGGAACGGTTCGGAATATTGTTTGATATGAAACACGAAGGTGAGGTCCCTGCGCCCGTCAACTGGCTCCTGGCAGCAGCCAGCATTGTGGGACGCCGATCCGTTCAACCATTTGGCTGATAAGAAACGCCTGCCGGCGTTGTTTGATTCTGGAGAATTATCATGGTCACGTCCACTATGTCGCTCGCGCCCACCCTCATTTCACGAACGTACGCTGTCGGTCGCGCCCTTCTCGGCTCTCTTTTCTTATTTTCCGGTCTCCTGAAGATTGGCAACTTCGCGGCCTACTCTGCGTGGATTGCCAGCGCTGAACTGCCGAGCCCGGATCTGCTGCTGGTGCTAACCATCGTGATTGAAATTGGTGGCGGACTGACCGTGATCTCGGGCTGGAACGCGCGGTTGGGCGCGCTGCTTCTTGCACTGTTCCTGGTGCCGACGACCATCATTTTCCACGGCTTCTGGCGCGCCGATCCCGCAGATATCCTGAATCAACTTAATCACATTCTGAAGAATGTCTCAATCCTGGGCGGCATGCTCGTTGTATTCGCCATTGAATCGTCACGTATGCAAGCACGAGCCGCATAGCCGCTAGGGATGGTGTTCTGAAGTTGCGAAGTCCGATGCGCTCAGACGAGGCCTTACCCAAACAATTGGCGCATGAAGCAAGCTACCTGACTTGGTGACCCTGGGCTATGACGATATCGTCATGTCCAGGGCGTCTGCTGGGGCCGGTCGACGCGAACAATGGGATCCTGATATTCGGCGCCTTGACCCGGTGATGACGGCTGGGGGATGGCCGTGATCAAGCACGACATGGCGCGGCTACAGCAGGGCGAACGGTCGTAGGTCAGGAAGGCAGAAGCCGCGATTACGAGCGCTTTGTGGTGCCAGAGAGTCGTGGTGGCTCCATTGAGTTTTCAGCAGGCGGTCAACCTTTTACAAAGATGATCCCGGCGCCTAAGCTTTTTTACGTGTGCACGCACCGATTCCCCAACCACGATCATGCCCACTCCAAGCCACGCGAAGATGTCGAACGCCAATCGCGAATGGCGGAAAGTTCGAACAGGCGATTCTCGTCTTGCAAGGTGGCGGCCCACTGGGCGCAGATCAGGCAGGTATCTACGCAGCTTTCGCAGAAGCCGGCTTAATGCCTGACTGGATTGCACGTGTATCGTGCTCACGCCCGCCCCCCTTCCGATCCAGCTGCCCGGCTTCGCCGGCCAGAAGGAGAGCACGCCATGAGCAATGAAGCAGAGAAGAACCGGCTCGATGAAGCGCAGGCGGGCCGGGCGGCCTGGAAGAAATGGGGGCCCTACCTTAGCGAGCGGCAATGGGGCACGGTGCGCGAGGACTACAGTGACAACGGCGACGCCTGGAACTACTTCTCCCATGACCAGGCCCGCTCGCGCGCCTACCGCTGGGGCGAGGACGGCCTCGGCGGTATCAGCGACGACCACCAGGTATTGTGCTTCGCGCTTGCCCTGTGGAATGGGCGCGATCCGATCCTGAAGGAGCGCGCCTTCGGCCTGGCCAACGGCGAAGGCAATCATGGCGAGGACGTGAAGGAGTACTACTTCTATCTCGACTCCACGCCGACGCACTCGTACATGAAGTATCTGTACAAGTATCCTCAGGCCGCCTATCCATACACCGACCTCGTCGAGACCAACCGCAGCCGCGGCAAGCATGAGGCCGAGTACGAGTTGCTGGACACCGGCGTGTTTGACGACAACCGGTATTTTGACGTCTTTGTCGAATACGCCAAGGCGGCGCCTGAAGACGTGCTGGTGCGAATCAGCGTCTTCAACCGCAGTCCGGACGCGGCGCCGCTGCACCTGTTGCCGACCCTGTGGTTCCGCAACACGTGGTCGCAGCCGGGGGGCGGTTCGAAACCGATCCTCGAGCGCGTCGATTTCTCCGGGCAAGCGGCGGTCCGCGCCCGTCACAGCGACCCGTTGTTTCTGGAATCGCTGGACGAGTATTACCTTTACTGCGACCCCGACGTGCCGCTGCTCTTCACCGAGAATGAGACCAACAACACCCGGCTGTTCGGCACGGGCAATGCGTCGCCTTACGCGAAGGACGGCATCCACGACTTCATCGTGCATGGCGATGCCGCGGCAGTAAACCCCGCGCAGCAGGGAACCAAGGCAGCGCCCCACTATCAGCTCAACATCGGCGGTGGTGAGTCGCAAGTCGTGCGTTTACGGTTGACGACCCAGGCGCCGGGTGCGGCGTCCGCGCCCTTCCATGATTTCGACGCCGTGTTCGCCGCCAGGCTGGAGGACGCCGATGCCTTCTACGCGTCGATGACACCGCTCGCAATTCGCGACAACCCAGACCGGGTGAGCGTCATGCGCCAGGCGCTGGCCGGCATGCTCTGGACCAAGCAGTACTTCTATTATGACCTCGGCGTCTGGCTCGACGAGCACGGCGCAGGTGGCCGGTTGCCGAAACCGGAGCGCAGGCGGGTACGCAACAGCGAATGGGCGCACATGTTCAACGACGACATCATCTCGATGCCGGACAAATGGGAGTATCCCTGGTACGCCGCGTGGGACTTGGCCTTTCACATGATTCCGCTGAGCATGGTCGACCCCGACTTCGCCAAGCAACAGCTTGACCTGATGCTGCGCAACGACTATCTGCATCCGAACGGCCAACTCCCCGCTTACGAGTGGAATTTCGGCGATGTCAATCCGCCCGTGCATGCCTGGGCGACGATGCAGCTTTACGTCCTCGACAAGGAGCGTCACGGTGGCAGGGGCGACATCGAATTCCTCAAGTACGCCTTCTCCAAATTGCTGGTCAACTTCACCTGGTGGGTCAACCGCAAGGACCGCACGGGGGCCAATGTCTTCGAGGGCGGCTTTCTCGGGCTCGACAATATCGGGGTGTTCGACCGCTCGTCGCCACTGCCCACGGGCGGTTACCTGGACCAGGCCGACGGTACCGCGTGGATGGTGTTCTTCAGCCAGCAGATGCTGCGCATCGCGGTCGAGCTTGCGTTGCAGGAGCCGCTCTACGAGGAGTTCGTCGAGAAATTCTTCCAGCACACGGTGTTCATTGCCGGCGCGTTGGACAGCGTTGGCGAGCGGAACGATGAAATGTGGGATGAAGAGGATGGCTTCTTCTACGATGTGCTGCGTTTCCCGGACGGTAGCGCCACGCGCCTCAAGGTGCGCTCCATCGTCGGGCTGCTGCCACTGGCCGCGGTGGCGGTGTTCGAAGAAGACCTCCTCACCAGGCTGCCGAAGTTCCGCGAGCGTGCCAGGCTTTTCCTGGGGCGCCACCCCGAGCTCGCCGCCAACATGCATCTGCCCCAGCAGCCCGGCGTAGCCAACCGGCGCATGCTGGCAATCGTTGGCGAGCAGAAGCTGCGCCGCATTCTGGCGCGCATGCTGGATGAAGAGGAATTCTTTAGCCCACATGGCATCCGCGCGCTGTCGCGCTTCCACCTCGAGCACCCTTACGTCTTTCACCACGCGGGCCAGGAGTATCGCGTGGCCTACGTGCCGGGCGATTCCGACACTGGCATGTTCGGCGGCAATTCCAACTGGCGCGGGCCGGTGTGGATGCCGATCAACTACCTGCTCTACACCTCGCTGATACGCCTGTATGCCTATTTTGGCGAGGACTTCAAGGTCGAGTGCCCGACTGGGTCTGGCCAGATGATGACGCTGCTCGAAGTGGCGCAGGAATTGGGCGAGCGCCTGAGCCGGATCTTCCTGCGCGACAGCGATGGCCGCCGACCAGTGTATGGCGCGGCGAACAAGTACCGCGACGACCCGCACTGGCGCGACCTCGTGCTGTTCTACGAGTATTTCCACGGCGACACCGGCGCCGGGATCGGCGCCAGCCACCAGACCGGCTGGACCGGCTGCGTCGCGCGCATCATTCAGGGGAATGCCATGCTATCGAAGGACTTGCTGCTAACGCCGGGCGCGCAGGTGGCGACCTTGCGTGCGCTGAGAGCCGCGCACAGGGGCCCGGAGTCTACAACCCAAGGCATTCCTGTCAATCCCGAGAAGGCCACCTAGGCGACCCAGGCCAATCAGCCGCGAAGGGCGAAGAAACCTGCGGAGCCAACGATGCCGCGCTTACCCAGCAACCGAACGAAGAAGTACGCCATGGAGAGCTACTACGCCAACAGAAACCTGCCCCAGCCGGCGATCCCAACGCTGAAATCTCTGGACTTGCCAAAAGACCAGACAGCGCGGTTGACGGGCGCCAATTCCGGGATCGGCCCCGCCATCGTTGTCGCGCTCGGCCGGGCAGGCGCCAACGTGATAGTCCGACGTGGCCAACCCTGCGGACACCGAGCTGGTGGACGAAGGAATTCGCGGAGGCGGGCAGAGCGCGATCACCGCACCCGCCGAATAGCCGATGAGGCGCAAGTGCAAGCCATGTTCGCTGCGGCGGAGCAAGAGTTTAGCACCGTCGACATCCTCGTCAGCACTGACGGCATGGGGCGCAACGCGCCGTTCCACGAGATGAGCGTGGCCCAATGGACGCGGTGATCAGCGTCAACCTTCCTGGCACCCTTCTGCGCGCGCGCGAGGCCGTTCGTGAGTTCCTCCGGCGCGGCGTGCGCCCGGGCGTTTCCGTAGCGACCGGCAACACCATCTTCCCAAGTTCGGTGCACGAGCTGATTCCGTGGACTCGCCACCTCAATTACGCAGCCTCCCAGGACGGGCTGATGCCGCTGATGAAGAGCCTGGCGCGGGAACTCGCCAAGAAGCGCATCCGTGTCATTTCCATAGCGCGGGGCGCGATCCGAACGGCGATGAACGCTCCGGCATGGTCTACGCCAGAGGCCTATGCCGGACTGATGAATCTCGTGCCGTACAAGCGCATCAGGGAGAGCGGGGAGATCGGCCGTGCCGCGGTCTGGCTAGTGTCGGATTTCACCGACTACATTGTCGGCACGACGCTTCTCATCGAGGGCGGGATGACGCTGTATCCTTGGTTCCAAAGAGGGGATTGACGACTGTGCTGACACCTCGCTATCCGGCACTTTACCAGCTCAACACCCGGGTCAGGATGACCGAGTTGTCGCTGTCGCTCGGCCATGCAGTCACGCTGGATGACATTACCGACGCCGAACTGGACCGTCTGGTGGAGATAGGTTTCGACTGGCTCTGGTTGCTGAGCGTTTGGCAGACCGGGCCTGCCGCGCAGCGCATCTCGCGCAGCAGCGCGGCGTGGCGGCATGAGTTCGAGCAAACGCTGCCCGACCTGTGCGAGTCGGATATCGCCGGCTCCGGCTTTGCGATCACGCGTTACTCCGTGCACCGCGACCTCGGCGGCGACGAAGCGCTGGCGCGCCTGCGCACGCGCGCGCGACAGCGCGGGCTGCGCCTGATGCTCGATTTCGTGCCGAACCACATGGCCCCGGATCACGCGTGGACCGACGAGCACCCGGACTATTTCGTCCATGGCAGCGAGGAGGATCTGGAGCGTTCGCCCCGCAACTATTGCCGCGTGGCAACGAAGAACGGACCGCTGCTGCTTGCCTACGGCAGGGACCCATATTTCGACGGCTGGCCCGACACTCTGCAGCTCAACTACGGCAATCCGCACTTGCAACAAGCGATGATTGGCGAACTGGAGCGCATCGCCGACCAGTGCGACGGCGTGCGCTGCGACATGGCCATGCTGGTATTGCCCGAGGTGTTCGAGCGTACTTGGGGCATCCGGCCCGACCTGTTCTGGCCGAAGGCGACGGGGTCAGTGCGGCGCCAGCATCCCGGCTTCCTGTTCATGGCTGAGGTCTACTGGGATATGGAATGGACGCTGCAGCAGCAGGGCTTCGACTACGCCTATGACAAGCGCTTGTACGACCGCTTGCGCGAACAGCGCGCCCGCCCCGTGCGCGAGCATCTGGGCGCGGACATGGCCTATCAGGACAAGCTGGCGCGCTTTCTGGAGAATCACGACGAGCCGCGCGCGGCTTCGACCTTTGCACCCAAAGTCCATGCGGCTGCCGCGGTGCTGACTTTCCTCTCGCCGGGCTTGCGCTTCTTCCACCAGGGACAGCTCGCGGGCCGGCGCACGCGTATCTCGCCGCATCTGGTCCGCGCCCCGGAAGAAGCGGTGGACGGAGTGCTCGCGCAGTTCTATGACCGGCTGCTTGCCGTGTTGCGCCAACCGCTGGTTCGCGATGGAAACTGGTCCTTACTGGAATGTGTTCCGGTCTGGGCCGACAACACTACGTCGGACAATTTCATCGCGTTCCGCTGGGTACGGGCGCCTCACGAGTGGATGTTCGTGGCCGTAAACTACTCGCCGCAGCAAAGCCAATGCTTCATGCGTACGCCCTTTGCCGAACTGAGGGGGCGGACCGTACGACTCCAGGACCGCCTCAGCCCGGCTGTCTATGATCGACCGGGCGAAGACCTGCGCGCCCGTGGTCTTTTCCTGGACATGCCGCCCTGGGGCTACCACGTCTTCGACTTGCAATGGGTTGATTGACAGGGAAAGTTGGCCGCGCTGGGACGGCATCAGCTGGTTTCGGAGGGCGCCCCGTCAAACCAGCCGGCGGCGCACGATCGCTGTCTCTGGCGCGGTCGCCACCGCATGGCTGCGAGTGTCGGACGCGCCTTATCGCTACTTGCTTCTCTTGATGTTGGCAGTGCAGTGCAACTTCATTTGGTTGGGGATACACGGCATCTACACCGTTAGCGGGTTCTCCAAGTTCGTGGCCGGATCCTTCATGTCCGGCAGCGCGCAGACAGGAGAAAACTCGCTTGGAGGCAAGATGCTCTGACAATGTGGGACTAACCTTGCTTGTATGAGAATCTGGATCAGTTCAACCGGCTGTGCTGACCGCGAGGACTCATCACGCCAATTGAGCCAAAGAACACTTTCTTCATGCTCCAGGGAGGTTATGCGGCGGACTTTATCCTGGGTCTGACTGTCGAGTCGCTCAATGGCGTGCGCAATCGCTCGATGGCTGGCGGCGCGCTGCGGGAGGCGGACCCTGAGTTTCGTCGCGTGCTCGCGTTGATGCGCGAAGTGCAGGCCGCAGGATCGGGAGCAGGCAGAGTATGCACCACCAGTTGAGAATTGTTCTCACAATGACCTCCTACCGCCCGAAAACCGCCGTATCAAGCCGCGCCCTTTTGTCATTGCCGCACGGCCTTGCCAAGGCACTGATCGCCCGCCGAATGGGCCTCGGACAGCTGTCCCGGCCGGCCGCTCACTTCGCTACTGGTCTGTACCGGCTCCGAGCCGTTTGACGTTTGACGTTTGACGTTTGACGTTTGACGTTTGACGTTTGACGTTTGACGTTTGACGTTTGACGTTTGACGTTTGAC
>NZ_JBYSYC010000022.1:100383-135626 GCF_058782875.1 Cupriavidus sp. FW305-F7
CGCTGGAAATATAATATGCCCCTGCCAGCCACAGTCGGCGGTGTACTGGCACACATTACCGTCTTGGCCGACTTGGACATCGTTGTTTTTCATGCCACTACAGCGCTGCCAACTGCGGCCTGAATGCCACGCTTATGCGGACGGTTGCGACTGCCGGCAACCGGCATTTCCTATTCCACATAGAAGTGATCCTCAACAATGGCCGCCTTGACTGCGATCTGCATGTCAGTGCGGAGACAGCTACTTGACGGGATGCTGTAGTGCAAGCCGTGTCAGCCGATTGGCCAAGGCCCGTGCCAGGGCATATGGCAGGCAGATCAGTACGGGACCGATAACCACTGCTGCGCCGGGATGCACCTGCTTATAGATGAGCAGTTGCGCCACGGCGTCCAAGCTGACTCCCATGGCCAGCAGATCCCTGACGGCCGACAGCCAGTCACGAAGCAGCGCCTTTCGATTGGCGGCATCCGTTATCAGGGCATACAAGAAGGGAAGGCGACCCGCCCGGGCATCGGCCCAGCCGGCACGACAGCCCAGCAGGATGGCGATGGCCGGCTGCAGGATGAATCTCAAGCGGCCGGGGCCGGTGAACCGCTGGGGCAGCTCCGTGATGAACTGCTTTGAGAACAGATAGATGCGGCCGGTTTCGAAGGTGTCCATCACCGCTGAAGGTAGTGCGGCAAGCAGGATGAGCACGGCGATGATGGTCACGATGGTGCTGATGGTGCGGCGCTTGAGCTTCATGGCTACGCCTTCGGCTTCCTGCATGCCTGGTAGCATGCGACAGCGTCCTTCAGCCGCGGAAACACCCGCTCCGGCCCCAGCGCCTCGCCCAACGGCGATCGCTGCACAATGGCCAGCACCCCCGGAGTCAGGCCCACCAGCCACAGCTCCCTGCCGTTCTCTCTCGATTTCTTCTCGGCCGCAGTCAGCATCTTGAGTGCCGTGTACTCAAGGTCGAACACGGCTCGAAGGTCCAGCACGACAACGCTCGGGTTGGCTTCGGCGACCAAAGATGCAATCTGGTGGGCCAGTCGTTCCGCGTTGGCGAAGAAGATACGGCCCTCCGGTCTCAGGAGCAGCAGGCCGGGAAATCGCTCGTCATCAGGATGCTCCGGCGAAGCCGGCCCGAACAGACCGGTGCCCTGCTTGCGTCCGAGCACATGCAAGGGCGGGTTGGATACCTGGTGGGCCAGCGCCAGGAGGGACACCGCAATCGCCACAACGATGCCCTGCAGCGTCCCGAGCAGCACGACACCGACCATCGCCGTCAATGCCCACAGAAACTCCGTGCGCCGCACGGCGAGGATGGCCTGGAACTCGGCAGGATTGATCAGGCCAACCGAATAGACGATCACGACCGCAGCCAGGGTCGCATGTGGCATCTTGCCGATATACGGCGCAAGCAACAGCATCGTGCACAGGGTCGCCGCCGCCGTGACCAGTGCCGCCACCTGTGTACGCGCACCGCCGAGGCGGTTGACCGCCGTCTGTGTCGTGCCACCGCCACCCGGCATGGCCCCCAAGAAGGCGCCGCCCAGATTGGCCAACCCAGTGGCGAACAATTCCCGATTCGCGGCGGGCATGGACTCGTCGTTCTGGACAAAAGCCCGACCCGCCGCAATCGTTTCGGTGAAGCTCATCAGCGCGATGCCTACGGCCGTCGGCCAGAGTGCCCTGACCATGGAAAGGTCAGGCATGGTCAGGGCCGGAAGGCCGGTCGGGACATGGCCAACGACTTCCACGCCATGGCTCCCCTGGCCGAGCAGTGAGACGCCGGCTATCCCTGCAGCCACGGCAATCAGCGGCGCCGGTGCTTTCGGCCAAAAATGTTCCATCGCCACCTGCATGCCCACCGTAAGGAGACCTACGCACAGCGTCGTGAGGGACGTGTGAGGCAGGCCAGCCCCAATCGCCAGCAGGTTGTGGCCGAATGATCCCTTGGTAAAGTGAATGGCCAACAACTTGGGCAACTGGTCCACCACGATCACGATGGCGATCCCTGCCTTGAATCCAGTCAGGACGGGGTCGGAAATGAAGTTGCCGACAAAGCCGAGACGCAGCAGGGAGGCGAGCACGAGAATGACGCCCACCAGCAGCGTGAGCGTGGCCGTAGCCGTCAGCAGCGCGCCCAGATTGCCATGCCCGACCTGGATGGGCAGCCCTGCGACCGTTGCGTAGGCCAGGGCCTTGGGAATTACCACGGCCGCGACGGTCAGCCCTGCAATGACGTCCGGTTTAAGCCACGCCTTGCGGTACGCACGCAGCCAGTCCGGCGCGGCGAGGTGAGGGCCGTCGGCAACTGGCTGGGTGCTTTCGTGAAGCATGTAAATCTCCGATGGATTACTACGCCGGCCATGGCATCGCGGCACGCTTTCGCGCTCCAGCCTGGATCTCGGTCTCCACCTTGGTCCGCCCCTCCCAGATTGCGCGGATGAACGCGCGTAGTCGCTGCGGTTCTGCGAACTGTATTCGGTCGCAAACTCGCCGATGGCGTCATCAAAGGCCTGGCCGGAGCTCATGTAGCCGACGATCATCGCGGCATCGCCGGCGCGCGCGTGCGCGCGGGCCGGGCGTGTGCGTACATCACATCCGTACTGGGGCATCTTCACTATAGGAACTGCCATGGGCGCCCGATTGATCTGGCGTAAGTTTCGTGCGATCCCGGTTTCTATACACCGCGCCTTGACGGGTGACAGCCCAAATCACGGCTGGGCCAGCCACGCAAGACGACGCGACACCCCGGCGATTGGGCGGCAACGGGAAGCCTATTGCCGCACCCAGTGCGAGGCAGAACGTATGAACTGCGTGAGATCATCAATGCCTTGCACTATTAGTACGTTAAGGTTGGGGCATGGCGCATGCTTCCCAGGACTTGCCGCCGCGTCGCCCACCACCCATGACTTTTTCAAACAGGCTCAGTACGGTGGGGATGATATCGGCGTCCGGACAGCGATGGCCGCGATAGGGTGAGCCAGACAAGCCGCGTCGTCGCCGCAGCCTTTGTGGTGGTCGGCGGCCTCTTGTTTTCTGCTGCTCACTTACTTGGTGTATCGCCAGTCCCTTGACGCGCGAGCGCATAGAGGATTCACTCAACTTTTTTCTTGGAGCTGACTGCCGCGCCTGTTGGTTCATCGCATTCCATTACGGACCTCCCGCAACACCTCGTCGAAAGTGTCGACGCGGATCAGGCCTAACCGCGGAAACTCCAAGTCGACGATGACATAGAGTGTCACCGTCAGCGAGGCCACGAAAAATAGCGCATGCAACCAGTTTCGAGGACCGCGGCTGGCCATGCCATAGCCCGCGAACAACGCTCCAACCCAGCAAAGCGCGAAGAGCATGCCGAAGATGACGCTGGGCGGATGCTCCTTTGTTGAGGCAAGCCGGGTAGCTGCCGTATCGAATGCTGCATTGAGCGCAGGCAACAGAAGCATGGTGGCCGCAGGACTAGCAGTTCGCTGGGACTCCTCTACGGATCTTGTCCAGAGGCGCTCGCGCTGCACGTCCGAACGAGCCAAGGCAGCATCGACGCGTTTGCGGTCGGGGACTGCTCGATAGGCGTCAAGCCGGGCATCCAGATATTGCCTGAATATCTCCTGCAGCTCACCACGTGCTTGTTGCGGCAGCAGGTCCAGACGCAGGTAAGCAGTGCCGATGTCGTTGGCTTCCTGGACGATCAGCGTACGCCGCATATCAAAGCGGCTCGCCGCCCCGGAAAACGTGAAGGCAATCAATAGCCCAAGCAGTGCAAATATTGCGCTTGCGACCGCGCTCACGCCCGTTGTCTCCGGTTCGCGACCGGAGGCAACATGCCATTGCCACACCAATCGGCCGAGCTCCAGAGCAATCATGATACTTGCGAACAAACCGACCGCAAACACCAGCCAGCCGGCCCAACCGGCACCATCCAGTAGGAATGCCAAAATCCCCTCCGGTGTTTTGCCGCGCGATGCGCGCTTTCAACATTGACGACGGTGTGGAACGCTAGATCCAAATTTCGCCACCGTCTGTGCCCTTCCTCACAGACGTCCGGTAGCCAGATGACACTAACGCCTGAACGTCGGCGCTACGGCATAAGCCAACGCCTGTAGCGCGAAGCCGGCCGGCGCGCGACAACTCTCCGGCAGCGACAGTTAAGACTTCGGTCTGTTCGGCCATCTCAAGCGCGTCATCTGTCTCAATGTCAAGGTAGCGCACAGTGCTTTCGAGCCTGTTGGCAAAAAGGCTCGACTATCTCCCGCACGGAGATAAATCCTGTGTTCACTGGAAACCCCTGTCCGGCGCGGACTTGCCATATGGCTGCTCGACATTGGCATTCTCCCTTGCAGGCACTTTCGCCTGACTGGAGACGATCGTGGAACATTCGATGACTTCGACAACCGATGCGCGCCAGGTGATCACTCGGCAATCGGTTGTGCACCCAGATGTCACCCTACTGAGCAACACTTTCCGCGGCCCGAGGCTTCAAGGTTCACATACCATGTGGAACCACTATGGCATCTGGTAGTCAGCGGAACGGCCGCAAGCGCTGCACCTCGGGTGCCACTACTTGGCGGCGGCGGGCTGCACAGACACCGCTACGGCTTCCGTATAAACCGCCTCAACCCGGTCGCCCTTCTTGATGGCCTTGAGCCGCTCGGGGTCTTCGACCATGAGGTCGACGGTACGTCCCTTTGGCCCCTTGAGGGTCACGGTCTTGGCCGCGGCGTTCACCGCGACGACGTCCGCCGTGGCTGTCACTTCCCTGCCAATCGTCCCACCAGGCTTTGCGCCGGGTGCGGCGCGGTCCGAGATCTCGCGCTCATGCATAGAAAGGGGTCCGCTGCCCTTCTTGAGACTGAGGGTCATGGCTTCCTTGTACTCAACCGTGACAGCATCGCCAACCTTCAGTTGGTCGAAATTCCTGGCTTCTTGGCCGACTGGCAGGTCCACGACCTTGCCGTCACCAGTCTTCAGGGAGACCGTTCGCGTTGGCGTATCAATCTTGAGAATCGTGGCGGTTGCCTTAGCAGTACCTATGAGACTTGTCTGCCCTGGTGCCTGGGTGACGCGCACTTTCGTTTCTGGTTGTGCCCAAGCCGATACGGTCGCCGTCGTCAGGATGGCCATGGCCAGTAGTGCCTTCGTGTTCATGCCGCTCTCCCCTATATGGGTTCCCTTTGCTGCGAGACTGCCTGTCCGCAGCGCGGACTGTTGCTAATGGAAGCGCTCCCGCATCACCAACGCGCTGCGCTTATGACCTTTCCAAATCCGCTCCTTTGCTTCTGAAGGGCTTCCTCGTCCACCGAATCAAACGTCAGTATGACGGAAGGCCTGGAGCCGTCGCCCTCAATATGCTCAATCGAGTCAAACTCAGGAAACCCATACTTGACCAGGAAGGCGCCGATTTCCTCATCGTAGGTTTCCGCGTCGATATTTCCCAGCCGTTCGTGGCGGCGATCCGTGCATCAAGGCAAGGATGGACGAGGGGTAAGCTGCTGGCGGGCGCCGCGGTGTCGATGTCTCCCCGCCACTTGCCCCGGTCCAGCTCAAGGGAAAGCTGCCGGACTCCGTTCCGCCCGGCTGGCGGAAGTTCTTCCTGCGTGAGATCAAGCTGCCGCTGAGGCCATTGCAAGGGAGGCGCTCCCGGGCGGCTGGCCAAGATTGGCCAGCCAGCGACGGCCGCTGTGTCTGAGTGGTCATTAGTTGGCTGTTACAGCATAGACGCATGCGCGTACCCGGTGTTGATGTGCCGCAAGCACGCCGGCGTGCCGCCATCGGGAGCGCAGCGTTGACGGATGTGGCCGGGCTTGATGTAGCCCAAGATCGCGCTCGCGTGCACGCCTACTCTGGATGACATCACCGGCGCAGGCGTCGCCTATCGCCTATCAGCTTCTTGCAGGAGATCCCCATGCGTGCGATTGCGTTGGCCACCTGTCTGCTTTGCCCGGGCGTGTTCGCTGCCATGCCCACTGGTGCCGATTCGGCGGTACCGCTCGCGGTACCAGAGGCGCCGGCGATCCATCATATGAACGGGATCGACTACGTTTCCGGCGGGATCGGGGTAGACCAAGTGGCGGCCATGCGCAGCATGGCCGGGCGCTTCAATGTCCATATGCACTTCGTGAACGAAGCGGATGGCAGCAGCTTGTCGGACGTCACGGTGACGTTGTTCGACGCGCGCCGCGAGATCTTGCTGCTGGTACTGAGTGAGGGGCCGCTGCTCTACCTTCGGCTGCCGCCGGGCAATTATCGTGTGGTGGTTAGCTCCGCAGAGGCGATCGAATCCCGCAGCCTACGCGTGCGCCAGGACGGCAGAGGACCGTCGCTTCTGCTGCGCCTGCCAGGGGACCGTCCCTATGGGCCTACGACCAAGTTGAATCATGGCTGGCTCGAAAGTCCGCCAGTTCCCTCAATCGTCATGAATCCAAGGCTCGGATCACACGCGGCAATCAGATCCTGACAGCCGCCGACGATTGCATCGCAGCATGCCTTGTCGACCAGGCCTAGCTCTCCAATATTTTTCAGATACGTATCATAGCTGTTGGCTCTGTCAACTTGTCGACAGCGAGACAAGTCATTGGCAGGCAGCAATACTTGCTCAGGGGGCCGTTGACGGCTTCTGGCCCACTTCGGTGAACTCGTACCACGCGACGAATCTCGCAGCGAGGTGTTTGCGATAGAGCGACGCGTGCAGCAGATGCCGCTTCAGCGCGAAGTGCTGCCGAATCGGACCGAAGCTCGACAGGAAGGCCTGCGTGCGCTTCAGGTCGCGAAAGCCACGCGTACGCCTTTGGCGTTCACGGGTGGGCTGGTGGCTGTTCTCGGCCCGATTGTTCACGCGGGCGGTCGCCTTCACGAACACGTGCTTGACGCAGGCCAACTCCGGGATGTCGGCTTTCGCCGCCGGGTAGCTGCGCAGCTGATCGGTGACAATCTTGCGCGGCGCCGGGCAAGAGCGCAGCACGCGCAGGAAGAAACGTTTAGCGGCAGCCTTGTCGCGCCGCTTCTGCAGCAGGATGTCGAGTTCGGCGCCATGTTCGTCGACCGCTCGCCATAGGGCGTAGGGCTCACCGCGCAGCTTCACGAACATCTCGTCCAGATGCCAAGTGCTGCCTGGCTTGCGCCGTGCGACCTTGGCGCGATGCGCGAAGCCGGCGTCGAACTTGTCGCACCAACGGCGAATGGTTTCGTAGGTCACGACGACACCGCCCTCGAACAGCAACTCCTCGATGTCGCGCAGACTCAGGTTGAAGCGAAAATACCAGCGCACCGCGCAGCTGATGATCGCCGTCCGGAAACCGGTGGCCATGATAGAGCGATTTCTTCGCCTCATCTTACCCCGACCGCTTCGCCAACTTGACAACGCCCATGCGCCACCACCGCCGGCCAAACGCGAGCAGGGGAAACCGTCGTATTGGCAGCCGACGCCCGCGACAACGGTGTATCGGGCGCTCGCCCGCCACGTGCGACGACACCTGGCGCCCGGCGGCGTGAGATGGATGGCCCGGTTCATCGCCTCGTGCGATCCGTTCGCGATCGGCGCGTGGATCGGCGGCAGTCCCCCGCGCGCGGCAGGCGTTCATCGACATGCTGTGGGGACGTGCGGCCGAACCAGGCATTGAACAACGGCGTTGGCCTGATCGCTCGCCGCCGGCAGGGACGCGGGTCAGCTTGCTGAACCCGTGCAAGCCGATTGTCAGATGCGCGATGCGCAAGCGCGCGCGACCGCGGCCGTATGCTCGGGCGTCGCCGCGTGGGCAGACGCGGCGCCCAGCACATCGTGGCGTGACAGCGCCTGGCTGGCGCGCATCACACCCCGCGGGCTCGGCTTCGCGGCGCCGATCCCTGCAGACTGGACGGCGTCCGCGCATGCGAACAGGGCGATGCGGCAGGTGGCAAACGCCGCCCGCCGACAGGCGCGCCGGGACACGATGTGGGCGGCCAGCCGGGGCGCGTGCCCGACCTGGTCGGTAGCGACCGGTTGGTAGGTGAGCGAGGCGATCGCGCCGGCCGATTGCGATGTGCGGCGTCGCCGCGTGCTGGCCCTGCACGACGGGCGTCCGTGGTGCTGGTTCTATCGCGCGTCCGATGCTCGCTTTGTCGCGCGCTGGGATGACGCACCGCTGCAGGTAGCCGCCGTGACGCCGGGCGCGGCGATCGCGGGCCTGCGGCGCTGTGCGATGTACTATCAGCGGATCGCTCAGGTCGCGTTACCGTTTCCGAGCTCGGCGCGCGCGGTGACGCCCGAGCCGATCCCGCCGTGGCCGGCGGCGGGCTACCAGCTGCAGGAAGGGTTCTGGCAGGAGGCTCATGACCTGACCGAGGTGGCCCTGCTACCAGCGGGCGCGCGCCCTGCCCGATGTTGCCGGGCGCTGATCTGCCCTTCTCTTTTTGGCCCGCGCGACCCATCATGCGGTCAGGTCCGCGTCGGGTTGCGACGAGCTAAATATGGCGATTCAGCCACCCTGGCGAGGGGTTACAACTTTAGTTGAAATATTGACACAACCTTAGTTGTGCGTGCGGCCGCCAACTTACGGGCGCTGCATGACGGGGCCCACACGAATCGCATGCGCAATACAATGCTCCCGTATAGGCGCGGGTCCTGAGGGAGTCTCCAGATGGCCGACAGCAGAGTGAAATCCAATCTTCGCAATACGTGGGAGTCGGCAGCACCCGGCTGGTCGAAGTGGGAGCACGTGTTCGCCACCAATCTTTCGGGCGCCACGGACACGCTCATCGATATGGCCGGTATCCGGCCGGGCATGCGCGTTCTCGATCTGGCCTGCGGTGCCGGCAGCCAGAGCATCCAGGCAGCGATGCGAGTGGGTGCCGGCGGCGAAGTGGTCGCCAGTGATATATCGGGCACCATGCTGGAGCATGTCCGCCGAAATGCCGCTCGTGCCGGTCTTCAGAATATCCAAACGCTGGAATGCGCGGCAGACGAATTGGACGAGACACTCGCCCCGTTCGACGCGGCGATGTGCCGATTGGGATTGATGCTTTTCCCGTCACCGAGTGAGGCATTGGAAGCTGTCCGACGCGCACTCAAGCCTGGCGCGCGTTTCGCGGCACTGGTCTTCACGACGCCGGCCAACAATCCCTTTATGGCCCAGCCGATGGCGATCCTTCTGCGCCACGCGGGCAAGTCCCCTCCCGCGCCCGGACAACCTGGAATCTTCGCACTGGGAGGCGATGGCGTCTTGGAACGCCTGATGAACGACAGCGGTCTTAGCGATGTGAAAACACAGCACGTTCGAGCGCAGCTCGTCTTGCCCAGCGCGTTCGATGCTCTGCAACTGATGCAGGAAGCCGCCGGGGCATACCGGGCTGTGATAGCGGACCTCGACGTCGCGGCGAGATTGAGCGCCTGGAACGATGTTTATGAATGCCTAAAGCAGTTCGACGCCGGTGAAGGCTTTAAGACCGAGCTTGAACTCATCATCGGGTCGGGCGCCAGACCAAGATAGTTTTCGCCCGTTGGAGACTGAAGGTCGCCTACGGGTCCAAATCGCGTCGCTTCATGCTCGAAACTGTACGACAGGAACGGGCACACGAGTCCACCGCTCGCGACTGACCGAAATCGCTTGCCGGCCCGATACGAACGTTCATGGTTAGTCGGCGTACGTCCGAATTGCGCTGCGGATTCAACAGGCCGATGCAGATCGGGAGAAGGCTTGAGTCCTGTCCGCTCGACCAAGCTTGCAGGTGTGAGCGAATGACGGCTCAACAACTAGGGACGGCCGTACCAGACACGAAGACTTGATTGACGGCGAAGGCTCGGCAAGAGACGACCGGGCTGAGACCGAAGCACGCCCTACCCCGCTTGATTAGCGCGATCGAAACTGCAGCGGAGACCGTGGGCCGGTCGCGCGACATAATCGCCAATAATGTTCCAGGAAGTGGAGGCATCGATAGGACGTTCATCTTGGGAAGATTCAGAGCTTGCTCTTGAGCAACGCCTTCAGTTGCGAAACGTAGGCTGGTGCCCACGTCTCAGCTGATGCAATCGCCTGAATCAGCGCACGGTATTCTCCATATCGACGATTGCGGTTGAGTGCCGCGACAACTTTCGTGGCGAATACTGCAGGCTCGACACCTGCGTGGAGGCTGATGCTGAGCTTGACAAGGTCGGAGCAGGCCTCGTCAAAGATAACGCTGATTTCCCACCCTTCTTCCGTCGTGCGTTCGTAGACTGTATCGGCCAGCGCGACAAACTCCCACATCAGATCGGGTGCAAGGCCGCGCGCGGCTTGGGCAATGGACGAGGCGATGGCCACCCGTATGGCGTCGAGTTCTCTGGATAATTCGCTGATTTGTTCCGTGCCAAGAAACGAGGCTTGCTCACTGAGCTCGCTAATCCATTCACGAATGGCCGCGACACACAGGCGCTACCGCAACGCGTACACCCCCAGTGGACCTGGCTGCAATGCCGGTATGCCCATGATGTCATATCGCTTGGCACAGATCTCGAGATGTGCATGGGGAGCTCCGGTAGTCCGAGTAGACAATAGACCCTTTTCCCGACGGATTTGCCGGGCCAAGGGTTCGTCGTGCTGGCGCAAGGCAAGCTACCGGGCGGCGCGACGCCAGCAATACGCCAGGAACGTTCCGGCCCGTCGGGGGGCGCGCGGCGGCAAGGTCTGTCACGCGAACCATTACCTCTTGTACTCGGTGTTTCGTTGATCTCGAGTGGGTAGGCGAGGAACCGCCTCACATCAAAGTGACGAATAAGACGCTAGAGGCAGAATGCGGCGGCAATACCTAACGCCAACCATTACCGCGTCGTCTTTGTCAACGCACCTTCTTTGGTTCCAGCCGGCAGCCACACGTGTCGGCCTGCGCCATTGAGAAATAAGCCTTTGGACAATTGCTCGTAGTTTAAACGCCTCGCATATTTCCTCGATGACCTTTCCGTCGCGGCACAAGGGAGATCAGGGAGTGAGCAATCAGGTGGAGCGAGATCTTGGCCTGATCCGCGCGCCGTTGACGTAGGTCAACCGTGCTATCGAGATGGCGCCTAAATTTAAGTCAGAAGTCCGTAGCCCGCCGCGATTGTATAGTCATACGTTGGTGTCGGCGCATGGGTTGTTCTACGCTTCCATGGAGAATAAAAATGAAAACGATTTCCACAATCGCCGCTACCCTGATCGCCTCTGCTCTACCGGTCACTGCGGCAGATATCTACGCCCAGACGCTAGAAAAGGTCGCTGCGACAGATAGGATCACGGTCGCTTATCGCGAGGCGGCGGTTCCCTTCAGCTATGTGCTCAGCCCGCATAAAGCCGTAGGGTTCTCCGTCGACCTGACGGAAGCCATCATTGACGATGTGCGTAGTCGGCTGAAGAAGCCCCTCCTCAAAGTTGAATACATCCCGGTGACCGGGCAGAATCGTATTCCTCTGCTTGTCAATGGTACCTACGATTTGGAGTGTGGGTCGACCACCAATACCAGCGCACGCGGCAAGGAGGTGGCATTCTCGATCAATTTTTTCTACGCAGGAACTCGCCTGCTGACCAAGCGCGATTCTGGCATCAAGGGCTACGCTGACCTAGGGAGGAAGACGGTAGCCAGCACAGCTGGCAGCACGAACGAGAAGGTAGTGAGAAAGTACAGCGCCGATAACAAAATCGATATCAAGATGGTCTCCGGCAAAGACTATGCAGACGCCCTGCAGCTCGTTGAAAGCGAGCGTGCGTCCGCACTGGTCTTGGATGACGTTCTGCTGTTCGGCTTGCGCGCCAATTCGAGGAACCCATCTTCGCTTGTGATTGTGGGTGATACGCTTCAGGTGGAACCGTATGCCTGTATGGTTCGTAAGGACGACGCGGAGTTCAAGAAGCTGGTGGATGGAACCATAACGCGACTGATAAGATCGGGAGAATTTACACGACTCTATAAGAAATGGTTTGAGTCGCCGATCCCACCCACCGGCGTGAACCTCAATATGCCAATGAGCGAGCCATTGCGGGCTAACCTCAAGGCACGTAGCGACAAGCCAGCGCAGTGATACTGCTGCATTGATCCCATCGGCGGAATGTGCAGGCGGCACACAAGGATACCGCTGGGGCAGGCTCAAGACTCTTGCCAACCGGGTTAATCACGACATAGAGGCCGGCAATCTTCGACGTTGTTTTGGTAGGAGGCAGTATTCTCAGACGCCATGAAGCACACGCGCATCATAGTCACACATTACGGCGGACCTGATGCACTACAGGTGGTGGAGGAAGAGCGCCCCGAACCCAAGGCCGGCGAAGTACGGGTGAGGGTGCTGGCAGCAGGCGTGGGTCAGCCAGACCTGATGATGCGTGAGGGCTTTCATCCGGAAACGCCGCCGCTCCCGTTCACGCCGGGGTGGGATCTCGTTGGCTTAGTGGATAAGCTCGGCTGTGACGTATCTGGGGTTGAACCAGGCCAGCTCGTTGCAGCCCTGCCGATCAACGGCGCGTACGCTGAGTTCGTCTGTCTAGCCCAGCGTGAACTGGTTCCTGTGCCCTCAGGGTTGGACGCGGCCGAGGCTGTCAGCCTTGTACTGAACTACGTCACCGCGTACCAGATGTTGCATCGCTGCGCCATAGTCAAGCCGGGCCAGCGCGTGTTGATTCACGGTGCGGCAGGCGGGGTCGGCTCAGCACTAATGCAGCTTGGAAGCCTCGTAGGGCTGGAGATGTACGGTACCTGTTCATCGCAAGATGCGATCGCAGTTTCGGGCTTGGGCGGTATTCCAATTGACTACCAAAAGCTCGATTTCGTCAGTGAGATTCGTCGCCTCACGGATAAGGGCGTGGACGTGGTCTTCGACGGCATCGGCGGTACCCACATCTGGCGTTCCCGCGGCGCTCTCCGTCTTGGCGGGAGGGTAGTAGCCTATGGCCTTACTGCCTCGCTACGTGGGGGGCGCTTAGCATCAGGTCGTCCAGGTCGCCGTAATCGCTTTCAGCGACTCGCAATTTTCGGTTTGTACATCGCTGGCAGCTGGCTTCTCCCGGGCCGGAAGCGGGTGGTCCCCTACAGCATCCAGTGGCTCAAGCGTCTGAAACCGGCATTGTTTCGACAGGACTTGATTGCCCTGTTGGACCTTCTTCAACAGAAAAAGATCAAGCCGCTAATTGCCCGGAAACTTCCTCTTGTCGAGGCACGACTTGCACACGAGTTGCTCGGCGAGAAAGGCGTGGCTGGGAAAATCGTGCTTGTGGGCAATGAGACCTTGATGCGGTGAAGAACGGGTGAAACAGCCGAGACCCTGCCAGCCGACATGACTGCTGAAATGTCGGTTTCGCCTTGGAAGCTGCCGTTGGGGATGCGCAGGGCCGAATGGCATAAGAGGCTCGGACAGCGACCGTCCAGAAGAGCGCAAACTCGAATCTCCTTTCGTAAGAAAGGAGATCGCCATGGAAACGCTGTATTCCCCCGCTGGCAATCGCGTGCCATGGAACAACGGCAAGATCCCCGGTCGTAGGCGTTGAAACCTTTGCGGGTGAGATTGCCATGATGAGCCTCCTGCCTGCGGCGTTGAGAGCGTGTGCAATGTCCCTATTGGTCGAGGAGCACGCCGTCGGTTGCCTCTTTGAAGATGCGCGTACTCCGCCGCAAGGCTTCGCGCTAGGTGGGGTTAGGTTCCGGATAGGCCAGTAACTGCGCCCCGCTGCCATTGACCACCATCGGCAGCGACAGACATACCTCTGGACCTGGCCAGGAACATTTCGAGTGGCATGCCGGAGACCGTCGCGCCGGACCAGTCGACACGCGGCGACCCGATCGCTTCTCTCCGAGCGGCTGCGCGTCGTAGCTCCTGCGATTCACGCCTACGTTCTTGGTGGACACGGCGAATCCGCGGTGATCGGGTGCGCCGGTGCTGATGGCGCGCTCGCGCGCGCAGCGCAGGCGGTCAGATATGACCCGGGCGTTGGCGACCGGCCTCCCATCGAGCGGGAGGATGGCAGCGCAGTTCCTGCTGCCTTCGTCACTTCGAGAGTGAGACCATCATGACGGCACTACGTCGGCGCATGCCTCGTAAAACGAGCCAGCATTAGTGTCGCGGCCGTCTAAGACGCAATGCCACCCGGCAAGCCGGTCAACAGAGTCCCCTGCCGTGACTCCGTGAGCCGCATTGCCACATATCTGGCCATGGACAGCCAAGCTGGCGACGCGCCCCCTTTCCGGAAATTTGCGTTCATGCTAACCACGCTCCAGACCAATCAGGAGGCCAATAGTTAGCGCAACTGCCTGACCCATGGCTTCAGAGAGAATGCAGTCGAGGTCAAGTCCGCTGCGTTTCGCTAAGAGACCGACCTCCCCTATTGGGCAGGCGCCAGAATCACAGAACAACTGGCTTGTTGCTCAATTCATTCTTGCCGCTGTCTCGCACAGGGAAATGCTGTCGCAAGTGCTGGCTGATGGCCAGGATGCCATCGATGAGACCGTGCTGATACTCACCGCGTCGGAAGGTGGCTTCCATTTCCCTACAGATTGCGTCCCAGTCGCTGGCGCCGACCTTCGCATGGATGCCACGGTCGGCAACAATCTCGACGCTCCGGTCTGCCAGCAACAGGTAAATCAGGACGCCATTGTTGTGTTCCGTATCCCAGACACGCATCTGAGAGAAGACCTCGACAGCACGGTCACGCGCCGATTGCCCCGCGAATAGGCTCGCCAAACTCAGCGCACCCTCCACAACAAAGCAGAGTTGTCCGAAATGGCTGGATTCGCTCTTCGCAATGGCTTGTTCGACTTCCCTCAATACATCCTCTGGGAAGGAACGCCCGACCCGCCAGTGCGTCATCAACAGATGTCTCACGATGCGTTTGACGTTTTCCATCACCATTTACCCGAAGCCCCACCGCCGCCAAAACCACCACCGCCCCCCCCGAATCCACCCCGTCCGGACCGGCCACCGAAGCCGCCCCGACCGCCAATACCTCTCCAGCCAATGTGTGAGCCGCCGAACAGCGTAAAGAACAGCGCGATAGCGCCAGCCATAAGCCCGACTGCAAGGGCGCCAGACAAGAGCCAACCGATGAATCCGACCGCACCGCCGGCGGCCACCGCCCCCGGGCCTCGCCCCAAGAAGGACCGCAGCAGTCCGCCTAATACAACCGTGAGCACAAGGATCACCGGCATGAGTTGCCGCACTGGGTCGCGCTCACCTCCTTCACGCCGTGGTGTCGGCAACGGCTCCCCGCTGATAACACCCATGATGCGTTCCACACCGGCTGTCACGCCGCCATAGAAATCACCCTGCTTGAATCGGGGAACGATGTCGTCGCTGATGATGCGCTTGCTCATAGCATCCGTGAGAACGCCCTCAAGGCCATAGCCAACTTCGATTCTGACCGTTCGGTCGTCCTTTGCAATGATGAGCAGCGCCCCGTCATCCGTCCCTTTTCGCCCCAGTTTCCATTTCTCGACGACGCGAATTGAATACTGCTCAATCGCTTCGGGTTGCGTAGTTGGCACCATGAGAACGGCGACCTGGCTCCCTTTCTGCTCTTCGAATGCTTGCAGTTCTTGCTCTAGGGCCGCCTGTTGCGCGCTCGTAAGCGTGGCGGTCAGGTCCGTCACGCGTGCCGTCAGGGAGGGAACGGCAACGTCGGCTGCGGCGCCCAGAGACGCGAACACCAAGAAGACAAGAAACAAGCCTCTTGCGGCCGACAGCCATTTCACTTGGCACCCCCAGGCGCGCTTGCCGGCGCGGCACCGAAGTCCACCAGCGGCGGCTTGGCAATTGTCGCTTCGCTAGCGACGGTGAAGTTGGGCTTCTCCTTGTAACCGAAGACCATTGCCGTCAGGTTTGAGGGAAACGACCGCACGGTGACGTTATAGGCCTGAACTGATTGGATATACCGGTTTCGCGCTACGGTTATCCGATTCTCCGTGCCCTCAAGCTGAGACTGCAGGTCTCTGAATCCCGCATCGGCCTTCAGCTGGGGGTAATTCTCGGAAACCGCCAGCAGCCTCGATAGGGAGCCGGAGAGCGCCTGCTGTGCCGCCTGAAATTGGGCAAAGGCCTGCGGGTTGTTGAGCAGCTCAGGTGTGACCTGGATTGCGCCGACACGCGCCCGCGCCTCGGTCACCTGCGTCAGGACTTCACGCTCATGGCTGGCGTAACCCTTCACGGTGTTGACCAGGTTAGGGACCAAGTCAGCACGGCGTTGGTACTGGTTCACCACTTCCGACCAGCCTGCCTTGACCTGCTCGTCCTGGGTCTGGATCGCGTTGTATCCACAGCCCGTCAGACCAATTGCGAGCATTGCCGCAAGTGCCACCCATAGCTTGTGCACGAGACACCCTCCATCCTTTGGCAATCTTCAAACGCCGGACCACATGAGCCTAATAATGCCCCAGTAGCCCTGTCGCGACTAGCCCGCAATCGAAAATCCAGTTTTCAGCATTTATGCTAGGCAGCGCGAAAGGCCGTTTGCTTGATTTGCCTCAACAACGCTTGTTGGCCCAGTCGGGAACCGAATGGTTCGCGACTTGACCCAGCGCCGCTACATAGAATGACTACAGGGCGACGGCGTGAAAGGGGTTCGAGATGTCTATCATGGAGAACATTGCGATTTCTATCTCGCGTTGGCCGTCGTGGCGAGGCGAGCAGACGGAAATGTGCGAGCACAAGGGCATCGGACATCCCGATAGCCTATGCGATGGAGCTGTCGAAGCTGCGGCACGCGCCTTGTGTCACGCCTACCTCGAAGCCTATGGAGCAGTCCAGCACTTCAATCGGACAAGGCCCTACTCATCGGCGGCATAAGCACGCCAAAGTTCGGCGGTGGCAAAGTGCTGCGCCCAACGCGGTTGATAGTGTCCGGCCCTGTTACCGAACTTCCATCGGCCAAGGCCGAGCTAGTTGTCGAGCAGGCCATTCGCGAGTACCTCGCAACGTCCTTGGGCGGTATTGGCAATGACATCCGCATCGAGCCAATCCTCCGGCCCTCAGCCCCGAACCTCCGGCGTGTGACCAACGCAGCGTCTCTTCCACTGTCCAATGACACATCCTTTGGCGTCGGCTATGCGCCACCCTCATCGCTTGAAAGAGCGGTGCTGTTGGTTGCCGACCTTCTACGCTCACGTGCCGACAGGGGAGTGTTTGAGGCGGCGGGCCTCGATTACAAGGTGATGGGGTGTCGGCTGGGTGAGCATCACCGTCTGACTCTTGCACTGGCGTTTGTCGACCGACGCGTACACGGCGTCGACGAGTACTTCCTCCTCAAGGGGCGAATTGGGTCGTATCTGGCCGAGCGCATCGGCACTGAGTGCGAGATTGCAATCAATACCCTCGATAGCCGGGATGCCTGCGACGAAAGTGGGATCTACCTGACGGTCACTGGCTTGAGCGCTGAGCACGGTGATGACGGCCAGGTCGGTCGCGGAAACCGTGTCAATGGCCTGATCACCCCCTATCGGCCAATGTCGCTGGAGGCGGCAGCGGGCAAGAACCCGGCGTCACATGTCGGCAAGCTCTACAACGTGCTTGCCCACCGGTTAGCCACTCATATTCAAGCAAGCGTGGATGGTGCGGATGAAGTCATCGTCCGGCTTCTCTCCGGAATTGGACGCCCCATCGACCAGCCCCAACTGTTTGCCATTGATGTCGTGGCCGAGCGCGGCCTCTCGAGCGCCCAGGCGCAGCAAGTTCGTGAACTCGCGAGGCAACAGCTGGCGGAGTTCCCTGCCTTGGTCAATGAGCTGATCCATGGCACGGTAGCGGTCTTCTAGGCCCGCAATACGGGGAGCACAGCAACCTCGGCTCCGGCATCAGCTGTCCCAGCGGCTTCTGCAGCCTTCAAACACGTGCTTCGTGTGGCGTTCGACATTCATTCCCGAACCGGCACCCCACTGCGTCCCTGATCTCCCATGAACGCTTGATTGAAATCAAGAAGCAAATCGACTGGTCGCCCAGAATGAAAATGTAATTTATGCGCTGCAGTTCCTCCTAATCGCCCCAAGGAGAGGATGGAATGCCGACCAAGTCCACCCCCCCTAATGGGGGAATTACGGCATTACCGACGCCCAGGCAGTTCCAACGGCCGCCGCGGGCCCAGCCGCGCCCCAGCAGCTCGTGCGTGACCCAGTTTGTGGCATGGAGATTTCCCCACAGGAGGCCGCTGCCAGCACGGAAGTCGACCAGAAGCGATCTAGGTTCTGCTCCCCACACTGTGCGCAGGCTTTCCTCGCCAACCCGGCGAAATATATTCTTCACCCCGTAGATAGGCGTAGCTCGGCTCGGCCCTCTAGCAGTCCTAGCCCACCGGGCGTCGCTCCTATCCCTGCGGCGAGGCCCGCGCTTGCTTCCCGCGCTGCGGAATGATGGTGGACAAGGCTACGGCCCTGTCCGCCGAGCGTGGCAACCGCGTCGCTCGTTTTATTTTGAATCGGAGGCGTCGCGAACGGTTTTTCAGCAAGACCCGACGAGATACATACATCGGCATCATCGGCACCACGGCTGCTGCTAGGCGATACCGTCTTCCCTTTTAAGGAGGAAAACATGAACCACGACCACAACGGTCATGAGCGGCCT
The DNA here is from genome assembly GCF_058782875.1 of Cupriavidus sp. FW305-F7. Classification (NCBI taxonomy): domain Bacteria; kingdom Pseudomonadati; phylum Pseudomonadota; class Betaproteobacteria; order Burkholderiales; family Burkholderiaceae; genus Cupriavidus; species Cupriavidus sp. FW305-F7. Next base: position 118,886 of record NZ_JBYSYC010000022.1, read on the forward strand.
GCCGACGCACTGCGCACCGTGGCCAGGTCCAAGCTGGTCATGATTGGCTTTCTGCTGGTGATTGCCTACTTCCTATGGACTGAACACCGGGCACACGTCATTCAGTTCCTGCCATTACTTCTGCTGGCCGCCTGCCCCCTGATGCACATCTTCATGCACGGTGGACATGGACATGGACATGGACATGGACATGGACACGGTCACCGACCGGATGACGCCACAAAGGACACGACCACCAAGGGAGAGCGATGATGCAACCCGAAACACAATCCAGCTACGGCCTCTGGTCGCTGGTCATTATCAACTCCGCTGTCTTCATCATCTTCGCCTTCAGCTTCACCAAGCCGAAGACCCAGCGCGATTGGCGCTCGTTTGGCGCGTTCTCCGCGTTTATTGTGGCGCTCTTCACAGAGATGTATGGCACCCCCCTGACTATCTATCTTCTGCTGCCGTGGCTTTCGGCGAAGTTCCCGGGAATCGACTTCCTCTCGCATGATGCCGGTCATCTTCCGGAGATGATTTTTGGCTGGAGCGGCAATCCACACCTGGGGCCATTTCACATCGCCAGCGACATTCTAATTTTTGGCGGCTTCATCATGCTGTCTTCCGCCTGGCGCATTCTGTACCTGGCCCAGCAGCAGCACCGCCTCGCGACCACTGGTCTCTATGCGCGCATGAGGCACCCTCAGTATGTCGCTTTCGTCCTGATTATGTTCGGCTTCCTGCTGCAATGGCCGACGATAGTCACTCTGGTGATGTTCCCCATTTTGGTCTGGATGTATGTTCGGCTGGCCAAGGCAGAGGAGCAGGACGCACTGGCCGAGTTCGGGCAGGCCTATGAGGAATATCGGCACAAGACACCAGCATTCATTCCGCACATCTCAGGCCGAGATGTTCCGCGGACGCGTCCTCATTGAATTCAACCGTAATCTTCCTTGCACCCGGAGGCTGCCATGAAGCCGTTCAAGACTGGTGTGACGCTATCTGCAACAGTCGTGCTCTTCTACGTTCTATGCACGCTCGTTTGGATGGTTCTTCCTGAGCCCTTCATGAATTTCATGAATGCGCTCTTTCACGGGCTCGATTTCCGGCGCCTTCAGACGGGCGAACCGATATCTTGGTGGTCGGTCATCTACCCGGCCTTCGTTTTTGCAGTGTGGTTCTTTGCTGCTGGGGCTTTCTTTGCATGGTTACACAACAGCTTTCGGGGAGAGACCTGACACCAAGAATGGCGACTACCGATATGACTGCAAGGCTTAGCGCCACAGCTTTTTGGGAGCTCGTGTTGTCCAGACCGGCGGCCGACCTCGAATAGCGGTGGCAGTCGAATTTTCTTGGCTTACCCGAAAGATTAAAGGGTTTCTATGGAACCGCGTCAGCAGCAGTTTTCCCTATGGTATGTGGTCCTGGCAGTTTCCGCGATGCTCTTCCTTCAGAGCGTCCTGTTCTCGTCCCATGTCGAGACGCTACCGTACAGCGACTTCAAGGTCCTACTCAAGGCCGGAAAGCTCAAGGACATCACGCTTGGAGAAGGAGCTATCACTGGCACGCTCAGCACCACTGGCATTGAGACACTGCTCCCCAAGCAACAGGTCGAAGAGATGTTGCGCCAGGGAAAGGGAGACCACCCGTTCTCCACGCTTCGGGTCAACGACCCCAATCTGGTCCAGGACCTCGAAGCCGCCAAGGTGCGCTTCGTCGGCCAGGCCGACAGCAAGTGGATTGGCACGCTGCTGTCGTGGATTGTTCCTGCAATGCTCTTCTTTGCCGTCTGGAGCTTTCTCATCAAGCGGGTGGGCAGCGCCGCCGGCGGGATGTTGGAAATAGGCAAGAGCAAGGCAAAGGTCTACATGCAGAAAGAAACGGGGGTGACGTTTGCCGACGTCGCCGGCATCGATGAGGCAAAGGAGGAGTTAGCCGAAATCGTCAACTTCCTGAAGGACCCGCAGCGCTATCGGCGTCTGGGTGGCAAGATTCCCAAGGGCGTACTGCTCCTGGGGGCTCCTGGCACCGGCAAGACATTATTGGCAAAGGCAGTAGCCGGCGAAGCTGGTGTGCCGTTCTTCACCATGAGCGGTTCTGAGTTCGTTGAGATGTTTGTGGGCGTTGGAGCCGCGCGGGTACGCGACCTGTTCAACCAGGCCGAAACCAAGGCACCCTGCATCATCTTCATTGACGAACTCGACGCGCTAGGCAAGACCCGTGCCCTCGGTGCAGTTACCGGCAATGACGAACGCGAACAGACCCTGAACCAGTTGTTGGTTGAGATGGACGGATTTGATACCAACAAAGGCGTCATCATCATGGCGGCCACCAACCGGCCAGAAATCCTGGACCCGGCGTTGCTGCGCCCCGGCCGCTTCGACCGCCATATCGCGCTAGACCGCCCTGACCTGAAAGGGCGCGAGCAGATTCTCAAGGTACACATCAAAAATGTCGTTCTTGCCCCGACCGTCGACCTGACCAAGCTGGCCGGGCGCACGCCCGGATTCGCGGGCGCCGACCTCGCCAACCTTGTCAACGAGGCCGCACTGCTGGCGGCCCGGAAGGGCAAGGATGCCGTGGAGATGATTGATTTTGACGAGGCGCTGGACCGCATCGTAGGCGGCTTGGAGAAGAAGAACCGCGTGATGAATCCGCAGGAGAAGGAAACCATCGCCTACCACGAGGCCGGTCATGCCATCGTGGCTGAGTCGCGGCCACATGCTGACCGAGTTTCCAAGGTCTCTATCATTCCCAGAGGCGTCGCAGCACTGGGGTACACGCAGCAGACCCCGACAGAGGACCGCTATCTCCTGAAGCAAAGCGAGCTGTTCGACCGACTCGATGTTTTGCTTGGAGGTCGCATTGCCGAACAGATTGTCTACGGAGACGTTTCGACCGGCGCGCAAAATGACCTGCAACGCGCAACAGACATGGCTCGCCAGATGATTACGCAGTTCGGCATGAGCGAGCAGCTTGGACTCGCTACTTACGAGGATATGCCAAACCCGCTCTTTACCGGACCAGGACTGATGCCTCGGCAACACAAGGAATACAGCGAGAGTACTGCGCAAATCATCGATGCAGAAGTCCGGACGATTCTGGGCGATGCCAGCCAGCGGGTGAAGCAGACCTTGCTGGCAAACCGGCACAAGCTGGACGCGCTGGCAAAGCTACTTCTCGAACAGGAGGTCGTAGACCGACCTTCGCTGGAGCTGTTGCTCTCCGAGAAAGTTACCCCGCTCACACCCGGCAAGGCTAGCCCCGCCGCGCCCAATGTGCCCGATCCGCGAAAGGTGAACCATGAGAACGACGGCAAGTAGCCAGACGGCTCCCCATCCGAGGTAAGCTCCATGTGACCTATGAGGAGATGGTCCACCTGCTCAAATCGAGCGGGTCAAACTACAGAAGCACTTCATTTCCTGCAGCGACCGGATTCTGGTGATTCTTGAGGGAAGGGATGCGTCTGGGAGGGATGGGACCATCAAGCGCATTGTCGAACACCTTAGCCCCGCGTGAAACGGGTGTCCCGACCGGCATCAACGTGACTGGTCGAGGTTTTGAAAAAATTGACACGCCTCAGAAGCCAGACCCGGCCCATGGCAAGGCCATCTACACCGCGCAATGTGCGTCCTGCCACGGTGGCGAAGGCCAGGGTACTAAGAATCCGCAAGGCGGCTATGTGTTCCCTCCGGTCTGGGGCAAGGACTCGTTCAATGTGGGCGCTGGCATGGCGCGCCTGTACACGGCGGCCGCGTTCGTGAAGCACAACATGCCGCTTGGGCAGGGCGGAACGCTGTCAGCCCAGGACGCGGTTGACGTCGCCGCTGACTTCACGCAGAAGCCGAGGCCCGATTACGCTGCATGGGTGAAAGACTGGCCCAAGGGGGACCGCCCGAAGGATGCACGCTAGCTTCAGTCGAGGCACGGCCGGTGTCGGCGTTCCGCACTAGCTTGCGCTATATCAAGAACCGACGTCCAGCAAGAGGCAAGACTATTTCAGTAGCTCTCGCTTCAAAAGCTGGATGTGCAGAGCAGCAAGTCCATTCCGCTTTTCGTCCACACCGTCTTGTTATTGACAAGGAGCCTGCAATGCAAGCAAATGTTGGAACCATTGACCGAATCCTCCGGATTGTTATCGGGTTGGTCCTGATTGGTCTGGCCGCGACCGGAGGCATTGGCGCCTGGGGCTGGATTGGCGTCCTGCCACTTCTTACCGGCATAGTGCGCATCTGTCCTGCCTACAGCATTCTGGGTGTGAAAACATGCTCGACACCGAAGGCTGGCGCAAAGTAGTTCGATGTCAACCAGTTGAGCAGCCGAGGGGCTGCTCGCGTCAATGATGTTGAACGATGGTTCAATCGCCGTGCGCATTTCCTAGACGATGGAGGCTTCATGAGTGGCATTCCGGAATTCAAGACCGTAGTCAAAAATGTGTCTGCGCAAATGCGCCGCTTGCGTGAGACCCAACCTGACTTGATGACAGCGTTCTCCCAACTGGCTGCGGCCGGTACCAAAGAAGGTGCGCTAAGCAAGAAGACGAGGGAGTTGGTGGCATTGGGTATTGCCGTCGCTTGCCGTTGCGACGACTGCATTGGCTTTCACGTCCAAGCGCTTGTCAAGCTGGGAACCGCGCGAGCCGAATTGGAGGAAGTGCTGGGAACAGCCGTGTACATGGGGGGCGGACCGTCCATGATGTATGCCACACACGCATTGAAAGCCTTCGAGGAATTCACGGCCGACGCGTAGCCCGACCTGGTTATTATCGAATGGCTTTTTCTCTGCGCCGCATGTGTACTAGCTGCATTGCCTGGCTGAGCGCAGTCCCGCTTTCTACCCGACAGGTACCTCGCAAATGAAAAAGACCTTTACTTGTGTCGCTCTGGCAGTTGCTGCCTCGACCGTCCCGCCGCTTGCCAACGCTGCCGATGTCCAGCGCCAAGTCGAAATCGCCGAGCGAGGCAAAAACGTCATGCCGTTCAACCTCAAGGCTACAACCCATATATTTACCAAGACTGCTGTGGGTGGAACGCAGCGCGTTATAGCCAAACATGCTGGCGACAAAGAGCAGACCACGCTGATTAGGGAGCATCTGCAAGAGATAAGAAGCCAGTTCATCGAAGGCGACTTTTCCAGTCCATCATACATTCACGGCAATGACATGCCTGGCCTGACCGAGCTTCGTTTAGCAAAACCGGGGCAAATTGCCATTGAGTACCGGGAGGTCGCCGACGGCGCCGAACTCGACTACCGAACATCAGATGCCAAGTCCGTTGCGGCATTGCACAACTGGTTCGACGCACAACTCGCCGACCACGGACCGGATGCCGTCGAGGGCCAGCGGCATCATCATGGTGACATGCCCAAGCCGTGATTGAGGGTTCCCTCCTTCAAGTGTCGCCACTGTTGCCCATGCGGCATCACAGAACCTCAACACGCCGCCGCTCTTTGCGCGCTGTCGTCATGCGGTCGGTCGGCGGAGCAAGATTGCATAGGCAGTCGGATTGGCTAACCAACTGGCTCGCCTGCGGTTGGCTCCGTCGCTACGGATGATGCGTCGTGCTACTTGGCTGCCGCCAGCATGTAGTCAACGGCGGCTTTCACCTCCTCATCGGAGGCGCTTCAGCCACCCCTGGGGTAGCCTCATACCGAGTCCGCCCAGCGCATGCGCATACAACGTTGCCGGCCCAGCTTAATGCGGAGGCTCATGAGGCCTCGTCGCCAAATCTCGGTGCAGTCATTATTTGTTGGAGGCCGATATACCGGTCATTCATGTATTGCCGCTGCTTTAGCTGCTCCGGTGCCGCATCGCGGATATCGATGAGAACTACCGTTTTTCGGACTTCAACAGATCCGACAACTCATTGGACTCCTCGGGGATCGTCACAGGTCGAGACTTGATGCGCTGGCGGTGGCGCCCAACGTGTCAACCAAGTCTGATTGCGGCATAGCACGGGCCAGAAGCGAGGCCAATGCGTCGGGTGAGTTGCGCAAACACGTACTGACCCGTGCACTAAATAGTGCGCAAATCAGGCTGCGTAGCAAACATGCTTTTCCTGAAAAAGGTTACGGATGACATGAGGATGCTTCTGCAGGCGATGCAGATCGCGACGCACGCTATCGATCATTTCCGTCTTGCTGGTCGGCCGGCCCTTGCCCATCGCGTTGGTTTTCACATCCTGATTGAGCAACTCATCGGGGTTCAGCTCGGGACAGTATCCGGGCAGCCGTATCAGGCGCAGCCGCTCAGCATTTTCCGCGACGAATTGCCCGACTGACGGACCTGAAGCCGTGGTATGCAGCGAAGCCATCATTCCGCGGCAAATATTGATACGCGATCTTCTTAGTTTGCAGCGCCTGCTACGCGGCCTACGATTCAGGTTTCCCTGTTCTCAGAACGCCGAAATCGCGGGTAGCCGTCACGCGCTGACCAGCCCGCGCTGCAGGGCGGTTTTGAGCATTGAGAAGACATGCCGTGCAACAGGATTGACCGCATTGGGACGCGCCCAAAGGTAGTAGGTGACATCGGGCAACCGCGGCAAGCCATCGTTCTCGCCCAGGATACGCATGTCCGCCGTCAGCAGGTCGATGCTGCGCGCCGTAATGCCCAATCCACCGCGCAGCGCCGCCTTGATGCCGATCAGGCTTGGTGCCAGATAAGCGATACGCCAGGGTACACCAGCATGCGTCAACGCCTCGAGCGACAGCTTGCGAAACAGGCTCGGCTCATCGGCCAGGATCAGCGGTACCGGCGTGCCGTGCTCATAGACAAAATCCGCCGAACACACCCAGATCGTAGGCGTGGTGCGCAGCACAATGCCTTCGAGTGTATTGTCCTCGCGCGTGGAAACGGTCAGGTCAATTTCGCCGCGCCGCAGCGATTCCATCAGGAATGGGCTTCTGCCGACATGGATCTCCAGCCGCAGCGCCGGCGACGACCGAGCAATATGCGACAGCAGCACCGGAAGGATGGTATCCGCCACATCGTGCGGCGCGCCAATGCGCAGCGAGCCGGTCAGGTCTCCCTCGCGCAGCATTCGGAGCGTCTCGTCGTTGATGGTCAGCAGCTGCCGCGCGTATTCCAGCAGCTTCTTGCCATGCCGCGTCATCTGCTTGCCACGGCCCTGGCGCTCGAACAGCGTCAGCCCAAGCTGTTCTTCCAACCGTTGCATCTGCTGGGTGACGGCCGATTGCGTGCGTTGCACGGCTTCGGCGGCGGCGCCAAAGGTTTCATTGTCGGCAATGGCCACCAGTGTGCGAAGCAGGTCCAGATCGAGGTTACGCATTCATTAGTCCTGCTAATGGGTTTTCGTCGCGCATTAAGTGGTTTTCAGGGCTGATGTTCATTACAGTGAAACACGAAACAGCGTTCTACCCCTCAAAAACAGAGATTACAAGGATCGATTGCATCATGTCCATCACACAACAGCGCCAGGCAGCCGTCGGAGAGACCATCGAATCCATTAAGAATATCGTAGATAAACGCGCCGTCACGCGCGCCAGCTTGGCCGATGTCCTGTCCCATGTGGAAGAACTGGCCGCCCGCACCGAACTGTGGGGCGAGACCGACTTCCCGCCGCCCGAGCCCGGTGAACGCCAGGCGCGTTACCTGATCACCGAGGATCCTGACCAGACCTATGCGCTGTACCTGAACGTAATGCGTCCGGGCAAGCGCATCCCGCCGCACAACCACACCACCTGGGCCTGCGTGGCCGGTGTCAGCGGCATCGAATTCAACGATGTCTACACCCGCACCGACGATGGCAGCCAGGCCGGTGTGGGCACGCTCGAATATTCGCATACCGTGGAAGTCGGCCCGCGCTGTGGCATCGCGCTGCTGCCTGACGATATCCATTCCGTGGAAATCCAAGGGGAAGACGTCATCCGCCATCTGCATATGTATGGTCGGGCGCTGGAAACGCTGACCGAACGGCTGACGTTCGACCTCGAGACCGGCCGCTGCCAGATCATGAACGTGGGCGTACAGACCCGCCGCTAAAAGAAAGCCTGAACGGGGGCCTGAGCCATACCGTCAGGCCGCCCACTCCTGAGATCCGCCCCGACGAATTTCCTCTCCGCGGAGAGGGCGGCCACCCTTTGCCCAAAATTTCATGAGCCAAGCTTCCTATACCGCTGTCGACGCCGTCACCCTGAAGGGCTGGCTGCACGATGCCGACGAGATCGCCCTGTTCGATGTGCGCGAACACGGCCAGTATGGCGAGGGCCATCCGTTCTATGCCGTGCCGCTGCCCTACAGCCGGCTCGAACTCGACATCGGCCGCCTGGCACCTCGTACCGATGCGCGCATGGTGCTGGCCGATGACGGCGACGGCGTGGCGCAGGCCGCAGCCGCCGCGCTGGCACGCCTTGGCTATACGAACCTGTTTGTCCTCGATGGCGGCGTCCCGGCCTGGCAGGCCGCCGGCTACGCGCTGTTTGCCGGCGTCAACGTGCCGTCGAAGACCTTCGGCGAACTGGCTGAGCACCACTACCGCACCCCACGCGTCACCGCGCAGGAACTGGCAGCCATGCAGGCCGGTGCCAATGCACCGGTGGTGCTCGATGGCCGCCCGACCGGCGAATTCCGCAAGATGAATATCCCGGGCGCGATCTGCTGTCCCAACGGCGAACTCGCCTATCGCCTGCGTGACCTGGTGCCCGACAGCACCACGCCGATCGTGATCAACTGTGCGGGCCGTACGCGCAGCATCATCGGTGCGCAATCGCTGATCAATTTTGGCGTGAGCAACCCGGTCTATGCGCTCGAAAACGGTACGCAAGGCTGGTACCTGAACGATTTCACGCTCGAACACGGCGGTACCGCACGCTATCCGGAGAACGCGTCGCCACGCGAACTCGATGCCGCGCGCAACGCCGCGCAGGCGCTGGCCGCCCGCTTCGATGTGCCGCGCATCGCCGCCGCGCAGGCCATTGCATGGCTGGCCGACAGGTCGCGCACCACATTCCTGTGCGACGTGCGCACCCCCGAGGAATACGCCACACAGACGCTGCCCGGCGCGCAACACACCCCTGGCGGCCAGCTTATGCAGGCTACCGATCAATATGTCGGCGTGCGCCGCGCTAGGCTGGTGCTGTTCGATGCCGAAGGGGTGCGCGCCATCGTAGTGGCCAGCTGGCTGCGCCAGATGGGCCATGACGCCGTGGTACTCGATGGCGGATTGCAGGCAGGACTCGTGGCCGGAGTCAAGGCTGCGCACGGACCCGCATATCGGGTGGCCGCGCCGGCCACCATCAATGTCGCGCAGTTGGCCGCCGGAATGGCCACGCAATCGATGCTAGCGCTGGACCTGCGCGGCAGCATGACGTACCGCGCCGGCCGAATCGCCGGCAGCCACTGGTCTACGCGTGCGCGATTGGCACAAGACCTGCGCGGCGTGCCGCACGACACCACGCTGGTGCTGATCGGCGATGCCGACGGCGATGATCCCGCTGACCTGGCCTTCGCTGACCTGCACACGCTCGGCTATCGCGATGTACGCCGGCTGCACGGCGGCTTCGGCGCATGGCGGGATGCCGGCCATGCCGTGAGCCGGGGCGCCGAGACCCTCCCCGATGCGCGGTGCATCGACTACCTGTTCTTCGTGCACGACCGCCACGACGGCAACAAGGCCGCAGCCCGCCAATACCTGGCTTGGGAAACGGGGCTGATCGGCCAGCTCGACGCGCAGGAATTGGCCACCTTCCGTTTCAGGCCTCTCGACTGATTCCCACCCGAACCTGCAAGTCCGCCACGACAAACCTGCCAAAAGAGAACGAGGTCGCCCCATGTCACGCCCGATGTCATCACGCTTTCCGCAGCTTCTGGTTGCAGCACTCACCTTCACCATGTTCGGCGCCGCCACGGCGCAGCCGCTGGCGCCGGTCAACGATTATCCGTCGCAGTCGCTACGCATCGTGTCGCCGTTTCCCGCCGGCGGCGGCAATGATGCCGTGACGCGCGTGGTGGCCGCGCGGCTGTCACAAGTGCTAGGCCAGAGCGCGGTGACGGACAACCGCGGCGGCGCCGGCGGCAATATCGGCACGCGCTATGTGGCGGAGTCGAAGCCCGATGGCTATACGGTGCTGACGTCGCAGGTATCGATCATGGCCGTAAACCCGACGCTCTATCGCGCGCCGGGCTTCGACCCGATCAAGCAGTTCATTCCGGTCACGCAGATCAACGCTGCGCCGCTGGCTATCGTCGTCTCCACCAACGCCCCCTGGAAGTCGTTCGAGGAACTGGCAGCACAGGCCAAGGCGCAGCCGCAGAAGATCACCTTTGCCACGCCCGGCAACGGCACGCTGTCGCACCTTGTGGGCGCGGTGCTTGACAAGGACAGCAAGGTCTCGCTGCAGCATGTGCCATACAAAGGTGCCGGGCCGGCCATCAACGACCTGCTCGGCGGACAGGTAGATGTGCTGATCACGTCCACCTCGTCGGTGGCCGGTTTCATCCAGACTGGCCGCATGCGGGCATTAGCCGTCACCAGCCCGCGTCGTCTCGGGGTATTCACTAAGGTGCCGACCCTTGAAGAACTGGGCTATCGCAATGCACGCTTTGAGGACTGGTACGGCTTCTTCGTGCCGGCCGGCACGCCGCCCGAGCGCGTGGCGCTGCTGAATCGTGCCATCGTGCAGGTGCTGCAGATGCCCGACGTGGTGAAGACCATCCGCGACAGCGGCAGCGACGTCATAGCCAACAGCTCCGAAGCATTCGCCGTACAGCTCAATCAGGACATCTCCCGCTGGTCGCAGATCGTCAAGCTGTCCGGCGCTCATGTCGACTAACGGAAGGCACGAACCTTGCGACGTCTCCCACAATCGTGAGCCACCCCACAGGCCAACCATGACGAAAGCGCTCCCAACACGCCTTGCCCATGCCGGGCGCATATCCGCTGTGTCCGGCGGCCAACCGGTCAACCCAGCCGTGGTGCGTGCGAGCACCGTGCTGTTCGAATCCGTTGCCCAGCAGCGAGAGATGCGCGCGCGTCGCGATACCGAGCGCCTGTTCACCTACGGTGCGCGCGGTAACCCCACCAACTTCGCGCTCGAAGACATGGTGACGATGCTTGAAGGCGGCTATCGCACACGCCTGTTCCCGTCGGGGCTGGCTGCGGCGGCGATGACGATCCTAGCCTATGTACGCCCCGGCGAGCATGTGCTGCTACCCGACTGCGTCTATGAGCCAGTGCGCAACCTGGCCAACGGCTTCCTGCGCCAGCACAGCATCGCTGCCGACTTCTATGCGGCGGACGGCTCCGACCTCGATGCGAAGCTGCGCCCGGAAACGCGGCTGGTCTATGCGGAAGCCCCCGGCTCGTTGGTCTATGAAATGTGCGACCTGCCCGCGCTGGCGGAACGCGCACATGCAAACGGCGCACTGGTCGCCGCCGACAACACCTGGGGATCGGGTCTGCTGTATCGCCCGCTGGAACTCGGCGCCGATATCTCCCTGATGGCCGCCACCAAGTACCTGTGTGGCCATTCCGACGTGATGATGGGCACGGTCTGCACCACCGAGGCCGCCTGGCAACCACTGGCGACGATGTCCGACTCCTTCGGCATGGCCGTGAGCCCCGACGATTCCTATCTGGTCCAACGCGGGATCCGCTCCCTAGGCGCGCGTCTCGCGCAACATCAGGAAAGCGCATTGGCGGTGGCGCAATGGCTGCTCGATCGCCCCGAAGTCGCACAGGTCTTCTGCCCTGCCCTGCCGCACGATCCCAATCACACGCTGTGGCAACGCCACTGCCATGGCACCAATGGCCTGCTCTCTTTCACCTTGCATTCGCAGGCGCCGGTGGCGCCCGAACGCTTTGTCGACAACCTGCAGCTGTTCGGCATCGGTGCCTCATGGGGCGGCTTCGAAAGCCTGGCGGTACTCGCCGACATGCGCCGCGCGCGCAGCATCAGCGACTGGTCATCGCACGGCACCGTGATTCGGCTGCATATCGGCCTGGAGGCCGTGTCCGATCTAATGTCCGACCTCGATCAGGCATTCGCCGCCATCGCTCACATTGAATCGACTGAACAGGAGTCCTCCCATGCCCATCATCGGTGACTGGTTGCGCCAGCAATCCGGCCCCGCCCGCACCAGCGGCCAGCTGCCTGTCGGCTCGATGGCCTCGGGCGTGAGCGTCACGCTGCCCTATGTGGCGATGCGTGGCGCGCAACCGGCGCGATGCCTGGGCACGACCGCAAACGGTGATTGTGCAGGACATCTGGTGGACGGCCACGGCACGCCATGCCGATATCGTGCTGCCAGTGACCACAGCATTGGAGCGCAACGATATTGGCGGTTCTTCGCGCGACCGCCACGTGCTGGCAATGCACCAGGCCATCGCGCCGCTGCATCGGGCACCCGCGGCCACCAGCCTGTGGCGCGTCAGGCGGCGCGGCCGGATCACCGCCGATGAAGGCGGCCTGTTCATTCCGGCCACGCGTGCCGGGGATCTGGTGCATGAGGGTGCGTCGATCGGGGACACGCTCAAGCTCGATGCCTCGCTCACGGCCGTCAAGCCGTTCACGCACGACGGCATCCCAATCGGCCTGCGCAGCGATCCGGTCGTCCACACCGGCGAACGGCTGGCCTTCGTGGAAACTCAACTCGTAAAGCACTTCATACAGAAAAGATGATGCTCTACCATATCGGTTGATATGGAGATAGCATGGGCAGAACGGAGATAGACCGACTGGTTGTTGTGGTGGGGCACGCGATTGCCAGGCACCGCATAGCAGCCAACCTCACTCAGGAACAGGTGGCGGAACGGTTGGGGATTGGCAACGAGGCGGTCTCCCGAATGGAGCGTGGCGTCGTCATGCCCACGATCGCGCGCCTGGCCGAGTTGGCTGACATCTTCCAGTGCGACACCTCGGAACTGCTGACCGGGGCCAGCACCCGCTCCAGCGATCAGGCCAACCATCTCTCCCGGCTACTGACGAAGGTCAGCAGCCCGGACCGCGCCATGATCGTGGCCATGGTCGAGACCCTGACCGCGCGACTAGCTCGTCGCTGATCCGCTCCACTTCCGTTACCCTCAGTACCCCTCCGGTAAGAGCAGGGTCGTGACCGAGCGATCTGCCGGGGCGCGTTCATATAAGTTGGGGAGGCCTCCAAGGGAGCGGGCGCTAAGAGCATCCGGGCACCGCGCCGGCGCCCAGCGATTGATGGTTGCAGGCGAAGCTTGGCGATTAATTGCATTTCAATTTCGGCGTAACGGCTTGGCCTGGAACGGGGGCGCCGCCACTGGCGGAAGAGCGCAACCACGGCGACCGCCAGGAAATCCCGTCCGTCGCGCCCATCGATAGCCTCCGACCTCTTCGCCGCTCAATTCGTTATCCCGATGCCATGCCTCGACCTGCGCGCCAATTTCGTCGACCTGACGCTCCAGCATCCTTCAGATGCTCCAGCAGCCGCTGGACGAGCAGACGGAACGAGCCTGGCAACTCATTGGTCGCATCCTCGATCAACTCCGGCACCTGCCTGGCAATACTCCCGATACCCTGGGGAACTACTAATCCAAACTCGGCCAGCAAACCACGAATCTGGTTGGCCTGCGAGGTGCGCGCTTTCACGAAGCCCTGACGCGCACGATGCAGCGCCAACACCGCCTGCTGCTCAACATACTTGATCGGCACAAACCTCATGTTCGGCCGTGCTACCGCTTCGCAGATTGCCTAGGCATCGGCCGCATCGTTCTTGTTCGTCTTGACATACGGCTTGACGAACTGCGGCGCCATCAGCCGCACCGTGTGACCGAAGCTCTGCAGCTTTCGAGCCCAGTGGTGCGCGCTGCCACACGCCTCCATCCTAATCACGCCCGGCGGCAGAGTCGCAAAGAACTCGGCCACCTGGGCACGCTTGAGCTGCTTTCTCAACGTCGCTTTGCCCAGCTCATTCACACCGTGGATCTGAAACACATTCTTCGCCAAAGCGATGCCAATCGTCGTGACCTGCATGAGGGATGCTCCTGTTTGAGAGATTGCCATGCTCACCAGTTTGGCACTCATGTACCTTCACGGGGAGGGGCGTCCATCCCATTAACGCCCCGATGAAGATATGGAACGTATGATGTCAAAAGCAGCCAAGATGCGGCGCAGGCGATACCCGCAAATGGAGCTGTGCCACAACGTTCCATGGGACTAAATTACAGCAATGCCGAGACCCCTTTCTCCTGCCTCTGAAACAGCTGGCACCAGACGCATGCCCTACCGGATCGACCGGGAGTTCGCGCGTGGCCTAGTCTGGTTCCGGCGCGACCTGCGCGCCGACGACCATGCAGCGCTGCACTATGCCCTCAAGCACTGCCGCCAAGTGTGGTGCGTATTTGTCTTCGATCGCGAAATCCTTGACCCGCTGATTGCCCGCGGACGCAAGGTCGATCGGCGTGTAGAGTTCATCCTGAGGTCGTTAGAGCCGTTACGCAGGACGCTGACCGATGCGGGCGGTGGCCTGATCGTGCTTGACGATACCGCGCGCGATGCCATTCCTCGGCTGGCGGCCGAACTCGATGCAGAAGCCGTCTTTACGAACCACGACTACGAACCTGCGGCGAAGCGGCGTGACACGGCCGTAAGTCAGGCACTGGCTTCCGACTTCCGGGTGCTGTTCACATTCAAGGACCAGGTTATCTTCGAGGCTGACGAGCTCATGACCGGCCAGGGCCAGCCGTTCAGCGTCTTCACGCCGTACAAGAATGCGTGGTTACGCGGAGTGCAGCCGTTCGACCTTCGACCGTATCCAGTCGACAAGTATCTGGGCGCGCTGGCACCGGTGCCCCGCCAGTATCAAAAGGCTTCGCCAATGCTGGACGATCTCGGCTTCGCTGTCAGCAATCTCGCCGAGATTGCGATGCCCACTGGCAGTGATGGCGCCCGTGCACTATTCGACGAATTCATCGACCGCATCGGCGACTATGGCAACCGGCGAGATTTTCCCTCGCTGCGCGGCCCGAGCTACCTGTCGGTACACCTGCGCTTCGGCACGATCTCGATCCGCACGCTGGCGCGAGCCGCGCTCGACGCCGTACTGCGCGGCGGCAGCAAAAGCGCCGGCGCGGCCGTCTGGCTGTCCGAACTGATCTGGCGCGACTTCTATTTCATGATCCTCCACCACCATCCCCGCGTGGCCGACGGAAAGTCTTTCCGCCCCGAATACGATGCGCTGCGCTGGGTCGACTCTGTCACGGGCGACAGATACTTTCAGGCATGGTGCGACGCACAGACCGGCTATCCGCTGGTCGATGCCGCGATGCTGCAGATCCGCCAGAGCGGCTACATGCATAATCGTCTACGGATGGTGACTGCAAGCTTTCTCGTCAAGGACCTCGGCGTCGACTGGCGACGCGGCGAGCAATATTTCGCCGACCAGCTCAATGATTTCGATTTCTCGGCAAACAACGGCGGGTGGCAGTGGGCTGCATCAACGGGCTGCGATGCACAGCCGTACTTCCGTATCTTCAATCCGGTCATGCAATCGGAGAAATTTGATCCGCAGGGGCGATTTATCCGCAAGTACTTGCCGGTGCTGGCACAGATGCCGGACAAGTACATCCATGCGCCATGGACGGCGCCGGTGAATGTGCTGGCTACAGCGGGGGTGAAGCTTGGGGAGAACTATCCACCCCCGATCGTGCAGCACGACGTTGCGCGGAAAGAGACCCTTGAAAGGTATGCGGCGATAAAGAAATCGATGCGCACCGAGTTCTAGATCGGCGAACTTCAGCGCGCTCGTCGGGTGGCGCCGCTGCGCCGGAATCTCGATGCCTTCGAGCCAGGCGTTCAGTTCGGCCGGCGAGAAGCCGCCCTGGGCCAACGCCGCCAGCGAGGGAAAGCGGCGGCGCTCGAGTCGCTCGTACCACAGCGCGAAGCCAGTACGGTCCCAGTAGAGGATCTTGACCTTCGAGCGGTCGCGGCCACGAAGACGAACAGGTGACCCGACAACGGGTTCTGTCCTAGCAGCGGCTGCACCAGATATGACAGAGCGTCGATGGACTTGCGCATGTCGACCGTATCGCGGCAGATGAAGGCTCGCACATCGCCGGTGATCAGCACCGTCCGCCTCCCAGTTGCCCGAGCACAAAGCGTACGATGCGCTCGGCATGCGCGCCGGTGAGTTCGATGCGCGCGCCGGCCAGTGCGATCACTACATGGTCACGCCCCCTCGATGGCGCGATGTCGGCCACCGCTTGCACGGCGGGTGCTGTGCCCGTGGCCGCCGCGATGAACGCGGTGTCGGCGGTCACCGTCAGAGGCATCACAGCCGGCTGGTCGTGGTCCACGCGCTTGCGCCACAGGCCAGAGGTGCTGACCGCCAGGCCATGCTGCCGGCAGAAAGCGCGGATGCCCAGCCCGCTATTGTTCCACTGCGCCACCATCTCCCGCCAGAAGGTTTGATCATGCCGGTAATACCTCGTCCCTTCGTGTCCACTACTGCCGTCTCGATGCTCGGCCATCGCTTCACTCCTTATACCGTGAAGCCGCTACCTTCTCATCGCTGCTCCTGCCTCACCAGATGGGTTCCGCTGACGCTTACGATCGCGCGGGAAAGGCATGCGGCGCGCTGTCGCTGGCTCTGCACGGTGCTCTATCTGGGCGGGCTGCGGCCTTTGGATTCACCGGCACAGCCATGGGCGCATTCCTCGGCCAGCGCAACGCCCAGGGCGTCAAGCAGGACGGCCGGCCGTGTTGCCTCACGAAGGAATGTTACCTGACGAATTGTTGTCGTTTCGCTTTCTTTCTTCTCTTCTTTCGTGGTTTG
>NZ_JBYSYC010000023.1:0-134231 GCF_058782875.1 Cupriavidus sp. FW305-F7
GCCCCGGCCCGAGGCGTGGCCGCCCGGGCCGCGGCCGGAAGGCGCGCCCGCCGGGGTGTCCGGCGAACGCATGCCGCCCCGGCCGCCGCCGCGCTGGCCCTGGCCGCCGCACCTGGGCCTGCTGTTCCAGGTGGCGGCGATTGTGGCCGCTTCGTGGGCCGGCGCGCGCCTGCTGGCGCGCCCGGTGCAGGAGTTGGCTAGCGGTGCCGGCCGGCTGGCGCAGGACGTGCACGCCGCGCCGCTGGACGAGCGCGCCGGCCCGGCCGAAGCGCGTGCCGCGGCGCAGGCGCTGAACCATATGCAGCAGCGCATCCGCACGCAGCTGGCACAGCAATCGCGTTTCCTGGCGGCGGTGTCGCACGACCTGCGCACGCCGCTTACGCGCATGAGCCTGCGCATCGAGCGCATGGACAGCGCGGATGTCCGTGACGTGCGCTACCGGCTGCGCCAGGACCTAGCCGAGATGAACGGCCTGATCGATGCCACGCTGTACTACCTGCGCGACCGCGACGAAGCCGGCGGCCCGCGCCAGCGCGTGGATGTGCTGGCGCTGCTGCAGGCGGTGGTCGACGATGCCGCCGAGACCGGCCACGAGGTCGCGCTCGGCGGCCAGGCGCAGCCGCTGCTGGCGTGCCCGTCCGAGCTGCGGCGCGCGGTGGTGAACCTGGTGGAAAATGCGCGGCGCTACGCCGGCGCGGCCAGCATCGTGCTGACCGACAGCCCGCAGCGGGTGCTGATCGACATCTGCGACAACGGCCCCGGCATCCCGCCCAACGAGCTGCCGCGCGTGCTCGAGCCGTTCTACCGCGTCGAATCCTCGCGCAGCCGCGCCACCGGCGGGGTCGGCATGGGGTTGTCGATCGCGGCCGACATTGCCGCGCGCCATGGCGGCGAGCTGACCCTGAGCAACCGCCCTGAAGGCGGCCTGCGCGCGCGCCTGTCCTTACCGCGCGGCTGACGCCGCCAGCGTGACGTACTGCGAGCCGCGCTGCCCGTGCGTGAAGTCGAGCGAAAAATCGCCCACGTCCACGCGCCCCTGCAGCGCCCGCCGCATCTCGGCCGCGCCGCTGCCGCGCAGGCCAGCCAGCGCGCGCGCCAGCCACGCCGCGCCGATATAGCCGGCCAGCGTGGCCGGCGACGGCGGCTCATCCAGGTATTGCTTCATGCGCGCCACGTGTTCCTTCACCACCCGCAGCGTGGCCTGTTGCGGCCCGGGCGCGACCTGGGTCAGCACCATGCCCCCGCTGTAGCCAGCGCCCAGGATCTCGCGCGCGGCGGTGGCGCTGACCGACGACAGCCCGACCAGGAAACCGTACCAGCCCTGCACCGCCAGCGCGCGGCCGAGCCCCGCGTAGGCAAGGGTATCGCCCGCCACGATCACCGCGCCCGGGCGGGTGGCGGCGATGCGCCGGGCGGCGGCATCGGGATTGGCGTCGAGCGGCACCGCGCGCGCGCCGGTCTGCGCCTCAAGCCGGGCCAGCGAGGGGGCAGCGAAGTCCGGCGCCAGGGCCAGCGCGATGCTGGTCAGGCCATAGCTGCGCAGCTGACGTACCGCCGCGTCCAGTTCGGCCTGGTAGTCGGCGCGGGTGAACCACACGTTGTCGGCCGTCAGCCCAAGGCCCGATAGCGGCGCCACGATCTGGACGCCGCGCCGGCCCAGCTCGGCCGATGCGGCCAGCGCCGGCAACAGCCGGTCGCCGGGGCCGAACAGCAGCTCGGCGCGGTCGGTATCGGCCAGCGACACCGCCTGCGCCAGCGCGCGGTGCGGGTCGGGATCGGCATCGCGGACGACGTGCGCGATGCGCACCGGGCCGTTGCCGGCGTTGACGGCGTCAAACATGACCTTGGCCCCGGCCAGGTAGTCGCGCGCAAGGTCGGCTTGTGCGCCGCCGCGGTCGAGCAGGTGGCCGACCACGACCGTGCGGCGCGCCTGCGCCTGCGTCTGCGACAGCGCTGGCCAGGCGGGCAGGGCCAGTGCCGCGCCGGCGGCGGCAAGCAGGCGGCGCCGTTGCCGGGCCGGCGCTGCCAGGTGGCTGCGCAGCGGTGGGTACGGCGGAAACATCGGAGTCTGGTCGGGAGTTGGCATTGCAGGGGCAGGTGACGCGCAGGCCGGCGGTGGCGCGCAGCGTATCCGCCACACATGACACCAATGTGACGCCCGCCGCCCGCAGGTCCAAGGCCCGCGCTTGACGGCGGTCAACGCGCCAGCGGCGGTGCGGCCCTACGATGGGCCGTCACACACCCATACCCCCGCGCCCCCATGACCCCGTCTGCCATGACCTCCCCTGCGCCCGACCGCCGCGCGCTATCCGACTTCCGCGCGCTGGCCGGCCGCATCGACGGCAACGGCCCGCGCTATACCTCGTACCCGACGGCCGACCGCTTCCGCAGCGGCCCCGACCTGTCGCTGTACCACGACGCACTGGCCGCCTGCCGGGCCGATGCGCCGGCGCCGCTGTCGCTGTACCTGCATATCCCGTTCTGCGAGAACATCTGCTACTACTGCGGCTGCAACAAGATCATCACGCGCGACCATGGCCGCAGCGCCCGCTACGTCAACTACCTGGGCCGCGAGATGGCGCTGGTGGCAGGCCGGCTCGGGCCGCGCCGCCAGGTGCTGCAGTCGCACTGGGGCGGGGGCACGCCGACCTTCCTCGACCCTGACGAGATGCGCCGCGTGATGGCGCTGCTGCATGAGCATTTCGAGCTGGCGGCCGAGGGCGAGCATTCGATCGAGATCGATCCGCGCCGCGTCGACCACGCCCGCATGGCGCTGCTGGCCGAACTGGGCTTCAACCGCGTCAGCCTGGGCGTGCAGGATTTCGATCCTGAGGTCCAGCAGGCCATCCATCGCATCCAGCCCTTCGAAGAGACCCGCGCCGTGGTGGATGCCGCGCGCACGCTGGGTTTCCGCTCGGTCAGCCTGGACCTGATCTACGGCCTGCCGCACCAGACCGCGGCGCGCTTTGGCCGCACCATCGAGCAGGTGCTGGCGCTGCGCCCCGACCGGCTCTCGGTCTATAGCTACGCGCACCTGCCGCATGTGTTCAAGCCGCAACGCCGCATCGACGAAAATGCCTTGCCGCCCGTCGGCGAGAAGCTCGACATCCTGGTCTCCACCATCGAGCGGCTGACCGCCGAGGGCTACGTCTATATCGGCATGGACCATTTCGCGCTGCCCGACGACGACCTCGCCGTGGCCCAGCGCGAAGGGCGGCTGCAGCGCAACTTCCAGGGCTACTCCACGCACGCCGGCTACGACCAGGTCGGGCTCGGCATTTCCGCGATCGGCGCGATCGCGGGGCGCTACGTGCAGAATGCACGCACGCTGGACGAGTACTACGGCGCGCTCGACCACGGCCGCCTGCCGCTGGCGCGCGGCGTGGCGATGAACGCCGACGACCACCTGCGGCGCGAGATCATCGGCGACCTGATGTGCAACGGGGTACTTGATATCCCGGCGCTGGAAGCGCGCCACGGCATCCGCTTCAGCACGGCCTTTGCGCCTGAGCTGGCCGACCTCGCCGCACTGGGCGCGGACGGGCTGGTGCAATGCGCGCCGGAACGCATCACCGTGACGCCGCTGGGCCGGCTGCTGGTGCGGCGCGTGGCGATGGTGTTCGACCGTTACCTGCGCGAGGATGCCGCGCGGCCCGCGGACGCTGGTGCCCGGGCCGCTGCCGCCAACGATGGCGCGCAGCCGGTGCGCTTCGTGCCGCGGTACTCGCGCGTGGTGTAGCGGCCGCGCAGGCGGTACGGACGAAAAAAAGCCCGCGCACATTGCGCGGGCTTTTCGTTTGCAGCGGAAGGACTTACTTGGCGGCGCTGGCCATATAGTCCGAGGCGGCGATCACGTCCGCGTCCGGGCCAGCGTAGCCACCCTTGGGCGGCATCACGCCCTTGCCCTTGAGCGCAAAGTTGTGGACCGCGTCCATGCCTTCCTTCAGGCGCGGCGCCCAGGCGGCCTTGTCGCCGAACTTGGGCGCACCGGCTACGCCGGCGGCGTGGCAGGCGGCGCAGACCTGCTCGTAGACCTTCTTGCCCACGTCGGCCGAAGCGGCCGGAGCAGCAGCGGGTGCGGCGGCAGCAGCTGCCGGGGCCGCAGCAGCGGGCGCTGCCGGTGCAGGCGCGGCAGCGGCGGCCGGAGCGGCGGCTGCTTCAGGGGCTGCGGCGGTCGCCGACGCGGCGGCAGCCGGGGCAGCCGGCTCCGGGAACTTGGCGCCGCCGGCATCGGCCATGTAAACCACGGCACGGGCCAGTTCGTAGTCGGCGTAGTCGTCCGGCGTGGTGCCGGCGCGCGCGGCCATCGCGCCCTTGCCGTTCATCACCGACTTCATCAGGCCGTCAAAGCCCTGGCCGATGCGCGCAGCCCAGTCGCCGGCGTTGGCGTACTTGGGTGCACCCGCGGCGCCGGTAGCGTGGCACGCGGCGCAGATTTCCTTGTAGACCTGCTCGCCCGTCTTGAAGACGCGCGGCGCGTTGGGATCCTTGATTTCGAGCGAGGCAACCGGCTTGATGCGGTCGTTGACGGCTTCCGCCGTGGTGGCAGCTCCGGCGCTTTCCGTCGAGCCGTGTCCGACAAAGTTGACCAGCAGAATGATCACGATGATCGGCACCAGGAAAGCCGCGATCACGACTGCGATCAGCTGCTTCGGGGTTTTGATGGGAGACTCGTGTTCGTCGTGTTCGTTGTGGACGTCGCTCATACAGAACTCTCAGTTTTGCAGGAAACCTTCTGGCCGCTTACGCTCGGCGTGCTTATTCTGGCCCGGTCTGGTCATTTGCTGACCGCTGTCCGGCCCCATCCGGACCGCCCGTGCTGGCTGCGGCCCTTGCCTGACTTGGGTCTGTCGTTATTTGCGCGCTGCGGACTGTCTCCCGGACCGGGCCTGATTGTCGCCGACAACAAGCCGCGCGGCCTTGACCCCGGTCGACTCATTGCATCGGCGGTGTGGCGGGCACGATTTGACGCAAATAGCTGGCGATTATAGCGCCAAAGGCCCCCCGCCAGTGCCAAAAAGCGGCGGTTGCGAGACGTTCCCTGAAGCCCATGGCGGGCCCGCATGGACGGCACGGGGCAAAAGCGGTATCCTATGCGACTTTCCTGCGGCGGCACTCGCCCGCCGCAACCGCTGTACCCACAAACCGGTTGCAAAACCGTCCTGTGCGCCCGTAGCTCAATGGATAGAGTACTGCCCTCCGAAGGCAGGGGTTGCTGGTTCGATCCCAGCCGGGCGCGCCAAATTTCCGCAATAAAATCAAATGGTTGGCCGAAAACAAGCAAGGATCACTTGGTTTCGTACGGAATTTGTACGGAAAAGTGATGTGGGTGACTAGCCGATACTGGTCGCGTACCTGGCTGGTTCCGCCAATGCAGAACAGGGGGCAGACCGACTGTGCCGGCCGACCATCTTGCCATATAGTCTCGCCGGGCTTTGCTTACTGCGTGGGAGGAATGGGTGACAGATCACGTTGAGTTGCCGGCCGGCGTGTTGATCGACTACTTGGACTTGGCTCGTGCAATGGCACGGGCGGCACACCCGGTGGCCGAAGCCGGGGCGACCGGCATGGCTTGCGTCACGGGCAAGTTGGCGAGATCCATTCTCTCTGGCGGGTTCCCAAGAGCGGATTTGCCACGAGCCTCCCAGCAAGACGAACTGCAGCTGGGCGGGAGCCCGCTTGCTTCGTTTCTTTCCACTTTTGAGTTTTCGCAAACAATACGAGTGACGGCCAGGGAGCCTGAGCAACCTGATCTGCTGTCTGGGGCGCCGACGGGCGTTAAGGCCGCCGCGGCGACCGAGCTACTGCTCCCGTGCAAGCTAACAAGCGAGGAACGCCAGCGCCTCGCCAAACTGCTGCCGCAATTGCCCGAACTGCGCCATCCCATCTCTGCTGACAGGCGAACCGAGTTCATGGCGGCCTATCGCAAGCTGGCTGGAGATATCCACTGGGAGCCGATCTTACTCACTGAGCGTGACGTTGAAGCGCAGCGCCAGAGGCAGGAGCACACTTACGTGCAATTTCGGCAGGCGCTGAGGGATGAGGTTTCCAGCGGTAGGCTGGTTGCCTGTAATGCGTTTCACATTCCGGTAAAGGCTCTCGGCCCCGGCAGCTTCATTCCTCGTCAATCGGCGATTGACTACCTGACGCGCTATGGATTTGCATGTAAGGAAACGGGGGTCGGTTCCGCGGTCAAAGCATCGAGGTCGATAGATCCAGCGCAACCGGTGTCTGAATCGTTGCCACTGGAGCGACCTGATCCAGTGGCTATTGGGCCGGGTGCAGAGGCCCAAATGGGTACTTCATTGGTAGATCTGGCCAAGAGTTTCGGCCGCAGACCTCCTTGGACGAATCAACAGTATCAAGAGCTAGATAGTTACCATCGCGAGCGAGCCGCTGTTGGAAGGAGCCCAACCAAAGACTGCGCGGGAAAATTTGGAATAGACGAACGCACAGTCCGCAAGAAGCTCAGGGAATGGGAGGTGTGCCCCTCGAATCCCAGGAATCTCACATCCATATCGGCCGGCAAGTAGTCCGGAGGGGGCCGCCCGGCCCCCCTGCAAAGCCTTATCGCAAAAGACATTTACGGATGCACTTGAGCGGCCCCCTAGGGCCGCCCTCATTCTCCATCGCTCACGGCGACAGCCGGAACCGGCGAACGGGTCCAGACCGGCCCGTTCCCACAATCGATGGAGAACACAATGTTTAGCCTGCCCAAAGATGCCGCATTGCGGCAAACCATTCCCCCCTCCCATGCAGCGTCCGCCGACGCGAGCCAGTTGGCGCGACAGTTCGACAAGGCGCTGCACATTCTACGCATGAAGCAGTTGGTCGAGCGGACGAAGCTGTCTCGCGCGACCTTGTACGTAATCATGTCGCGTGATCCGAGCTTCCCGCGCAAGATCAAGCTGACGGCCCGCGCAATTGGCTTTCTCGAGTCGGAAGTCGACGCTTGGATTGCGCTGCGCGTTCATTCGAGCGGCGCCGCGAACTAAAGGAGGATGACCAATGATCCATCCCGCCATCAAGCGAACCGCAGCGGTACTGCCGATTTCCGACAAAGACCTGAAAACAATTGGAGAAGCACTCAACGCGCTCGACTCCGGCAAACGTCTGCAAGAGAGTGAGTTGTTCAAAAAGCTGTATCCCGACATTGTGCGCACGCTCGCGCGCAACGTTCCGCAGAAGAGGATCTTGGCGGAACTTGAGCGTCTCGGCCTGAAATTGCATCCGGCACGATTCAAAGCATTGCTTCAAGCTGAGGCCACGACGCTCTCTGAACGTGGCGATCGCGTGTGCTGTGATCGTTGCGGATCGGTGTTGCCGCCGCCGGTGGAGCAGCCGGCCAATGCTGTGGCGACCATGTCCGGTACCACAGACATGTCGGGCGGTGCCCGTAGTCATGCTGCGCACGAGGCTGCGTGATTGCCGTCACCATGCTGCGGTAGCCGCCGTATCCACTGGCGCCGAATTTGGACCGCTATCAGGTGCCCGATTTCGGAGCATCGATCGATCACAGTATCCGGCCGAGTCGCTACCAGCTTTGAGTGTAGCGCCTGACAAGCGTGATCAAGTTTGTCCCGGCACCTTGAATGCCGGGACGCTTCTCTCCTACTTGGGCGCGCAGATGCGCGCCTCTTATTTCGGGAAATGACATGTACGGGCATAGACCATTCAGGCGGTGGAGCGGTCCGCCGACTTATCCAACGGCGGCCCTTGCCAAGCCGATGTCTCCAGAATGGGGACTCGCTGAGAGTGATGCCGATGTTGGCACCACCTTGCCGCCGCTCCTGCACGATCTGATCAACGAGATATGGGAAGAAACCGGAGCAGACCGTGCGATGATTGCGACGTTGGCACTTGGTTTTGCGGCCCTTGCCGTGCAAGGGCTCTATGACCAGCAGCGCCCGAATTGCGAGCCATCTTCTTGCGGGCTCTTTGTACTGGTGCTCGCGAACTCCGGGGCTCGGAAAACAACTGTCATGCGAAAGCTGGCGCAGCCCTACCGAGACTTCGATGCGGCTCAGCGCGCCGCGCTCGCAGAAGGCAAAAGCGATGCACGCACCAGACGTCGCACGTGGGAAATTGAGCTGAAAGCTTGCGAAAGGGAGATGGCCAAGGCGGGGGATAAGCCCGAGAAACTCGAGTCCCTCAAGCTGAGGCATCGGGATATTATCGGCCGCGAAGAAAAAGAAAATCTGCCGCCACAGCTAATCTACGAGGATACGACGTGGTCGGCCTTGGGGCGCGGCATGAGCGAAAGCTCGCCGTCAGCAGCAATCGTGAACGATGAGGCTAGTGAATTCTTCAAAGGTCTGCTTGCGCCGTTCCTCGCGAAAATCGACAAATCCTGGGACGGCTCTGGCATCTCGCTCGACCGGAGTACCTCCGATAGCTTTACGCTGAGCGCCACACGTCTGACGCTGATTCTCGCCCTGCAGAATCGCCCGTTTCAAAAATACATCGAACGTCACGGCGTCGACGCGGTTGATCTCGGGTTCTTGCCACGCTTCCTGGTCGTTCGCGCAGGTGCGGCGGATCGTCGAGGTGCGTCAGGTCATAAGGAGGTCTCGCGAGAAGCCCGTCGTCGCTATCACGCACGCATCACAAGGCTGTTGTGCCGCTATGCCAAGAAGATACAGGCTGGCGACTTTACCCGGATACCTTTGCCGATGTCCCCGGGAGCGGAAGCACAGTGGAATGCAACATACGAGTGGCTGGCCGAAGCCATGCAGCCAAACGGCTGCCTCGAAGCGATTCAGGGCTATGCAGCCAAGTGCGCGGAAAATATCGCTCGCGTTGCAGTGGTGCTCCAAATTTCTGATGACGACACGTCGACGGAAGTGTCACTCACCAATATGCGTCGGGCGATCATAGCGTGTAAGGCGTATACGGCGCAGTATCTGAACCTGTTCGGAGCGTTGCATATCCCGGTCGAGCAGTGTGATGCGGAAAACGTGGAGCGCTGGCTACGTGACTACGTCGAGAAGTCCGGTCAGATGGAGGTTAGCACGCGCATCCTACGACAGTACGTTTCGGGTGGGAGCGAATTCCGTACCGACAAGAAGCGCGTCGATACCGCGCTCGAGTACCTGGAGGTTCAGGGAAAGATCCAGCGAGTCAAGTACGGTCCTCGCCTCAGCATTGTTCTGAATCCGGAGTTCTTCGGGCAGAGAGCACGAGCCGTTCTCCCTCCCGGCCGAAGCGACCTCTTCCTTCCGATGCGAAGGACCTGAGTTGCGTGCTACAGGCTCTACATGTAGAGCCTGTAGTGCCATTCCTCCTGGCGACCATGTGAGTTACGCCGTCCTGCCGGCTCCAATGCGGCGATCATCGACGTACGCCGCCACGGAGGGCAACCGTAGCCGGCTCGCTACAGCCAGCACTGAGGCCTCGAGTTGACCGGCGAGCGTCGGCCGATGCATCGGCTGATGAATTGTCTGTCTGTCGTTCCTGAAACGTCTTTTGAATCAGCAAGAGTTTGACTCCCTCTACTTCATCTCTCTGTGCCAACACATGTATTACTCGCGCACGTATTTTTTTGCCGCGTGCATAGCTCTGTATGTGAGGCGAGGGCACATTAATGAACGTTTCACGGCGATTAACTTGGGCGCGCCGTCGGGCGCCACGCGCATTCTACAAAACCACACTTACGGTTCTTATGTAATGCGAAGCTTAATGTTAGTTAATATAAGAAAGAGAAGAATGGAAGACTGTATCGATGAGTTGATTTCCTTGCTAAAGCAGGTTGACTTTGATCTCAACATGGAAGAAAGGGAGATTGAAGGTCGCAGCAAGATTACCGTGCATCAGGACTATGGCTCCCTGCCCTTCTGTCTGTATGAGATCGAACAGATGGTGCGTGAAATAGAGAAAACAGAAGAGCTTGGCTTCTTTATTGGATGGGGATGGCAGGGTCTAACCTCAGTGCAACCGCTTACACTGGCGACGAAGTATTACGAACGCATGAGATCGTTCCTGAAGGGGCACTCCTGTAGCACCGTCTATACGTTGCGAGTGAAAGCGTTTTACGACGCCTGCAAGGCGCTCGGCATGCTGGATGGAAAGTTCATGCCTGGTGAGCCATGGCAGGTTCATGCAGACTCTGGGCGAGTCCATGCTGACCTCTTTAACGCGATGATCGAAAAGGTGCGAGAGAAGTGCCGATCATCGGCGTTCAAGGCGCGACTTCGCTCTCGTGAAACGAACGCGAAGCGCAACGAGGCGAAGGGGCTTGCGCTGGAAGCTCAAATGTTTAGGTGGAAGTCCCGTCACCTGATCCTGTCGTTACACCTTGGCTATCACCAGCAGTATCGAAAGAGCATTACCCTTGAGGAGATCCAGCGACACCGTGAAGGGTTCTTCAGGAACCGCCGCATGAATGGTCTGCTCAAGGGGATCAAGGGCTTTGTCTGGAAGATCGAGGAGGGCGAAGACACGGGGCTGCACCTGCACGTGCTCCTCTTCTATACGGCGAGTTCACGGGCTGACGTGCACATTGCGCAGCTGATCGGCGAATACTGGGTGAATGTAATCACGAGAGGCAAGGGCTCATACTGGAACAGCAATGCGCAGAAGTGGAAGCACAAGTTGTTTGGGCACGGCATCGGTACTGGCATGATTGATCGTACCGACACCGCGAAGCGTGAGGCGTTGCGCGAGAACATTCGCTATCTCGCCAAATCCGCCCAGCACCTGATGATGAAGTACGGTGACCACACGAGGACGTCCGGTACTAGTCACGTACCGGAAAAGATAAAGCCTGGACGGCCGCGTATCGACTAACCTATTGGGTGGGCTCCGAAAGGCTGAGTTCGCTTGGCCTATGGAAGTCTGAATGGCTCGAGAGTTCGATATCGGGTGCTCTTCCGAAGCGGCTAGGATGGCAGCTTCAAGGGGCCATAAGGGGTAGCTGCCTTGATAATTTTCGATGACGTTGCGGGCCGTCAGGAGGGCTCGCTGTCATGTGTGGCGATGTCGAAGGTAAGCCGAGCCCACGATAGTCGCGGTCTTCACCTGCAGGTCGAAGTCATAATGTTTAGGACTGTCGAGCCAATCTTCGGATCTTTCGGATTTTGCGACCATATGGCCGGCGGGATCGAGCCACGCCAGTCCGCCGACTGATGGTACCGGAAAGACCGAGACATTCTCCACCAAGAAGGCATCAGCTGGGCGCGCGAGTTCGGCCGGTATCGCGATGGTAGCCCGCATGGCTGCCGCCTCCGCCGCCCCGCGACGGCTCTGCATCCAATTCCGAATCGTCCTCGGGTCGAGGAGGTCGTTTGCGTCGGCCCCGGTCGACCTCTCCTCGTAGTAGAGCTTCGCGTCGGATTCCGCTTCCTGGCGGTCAACGACGTTGCCCCGCGCCAGCAGGAAGGCAGCGACGGGATCCAGAGTGCCCCAATTCACCAGCTCCTTTAGCCAGAACGCGATCCATGGGAGCCCGCTCCTGGGCCAGTCATCGATTTCGAGCGCGTGCACCGGACCACCCCTGTCGACGTTGTCCATCAGGAGACTAACCAGGCCCCCCAGACCCCAGTTTCCGCGATAGATGAAGTTGTCGTTGGCGAACTTGAACCACTTCGGGCAGTCGTCAGGACGCGGCCGTTGCTTACGCTGGAGCGTTCCAGCTGCGAGCCACCATTGGAGGACGAGCCGCCAGCTCACATTCTTTTTCAGCTGCGGTTCGATCCTGAATGCAGGCACTGCGGAGAGCGATTCGAGAACCTCCGCGATGAAGTCCAGTTGCTCCTCCTGGCTGCGTCGTGCGTAGTCCGCGCCGGACTGCAGAAGCTCGCGGAGCTTGTCTGCGATGTTTAGCAGCACCGTTGCCGATCGGGGCGCGAGGCTGGTTTTGTATATTCTTCGGCGTTGCGCGGCGTCGGGATACAACCGGTTGATGGCGAGCCCTCTCGTAAGCCAACGCAGCTTGAGCACCTCTTCGCTCGCGGCGGCGGCTGCCGCGTACGTGTGCCTCCAGATGCGGGAGAGCTCGATCTCAATCTCCGCCGGCTCAAGCTCCGCCGTTTTCAGCTGTGTGACCTCCTGCAGTGCGGCGATCAGGATGGCGTCTAGCGGATCGAGCAGGTCGAGCAGACCTCCGGCGGTGTCCTCGGCTTCCTTTCCGATCACCGCTGCGCGGGCGAGCCACTCTTCAAATGCTCCTTTTCCGTCCAACTCAGTCCATGTTTTGCGCAGCGCGTCCAATAGGCTCTGAAGCGGGCTGTTGGCGCTCGCCGTTCCGTCAGCGGGTGCGTTGCCCGCTTTCAGTATCTCCTTGATGAGCTTGTCATATGCTTGCCGCTGCCGGTTCCAGGCCTCTCTCCCGGCCCGGCCTCGTTCCGCCTCCGGCAGTACTACGAGTGCGGCCCCTTCCGTAGAGACGCCCGGACGTCCGGCGCGCCCGATGAGGTTCGTGAACTCCTGGCGTGACATGGGGCTGGTACTGCGAAAAAGGCTCGGGATCAGCACGGTGTTCACGGGGATGTTGACGCCTTCCGACAAGGTAGACGTGGCAATGATGACCCGAACGAGACCACGGTCGATGACCACCTTTAGCCTGCGCGCCAGCAGCGGCGGAAGCTGGCCGTGATGCACTGCGATCCCGTACTTTAGTAGTCGATACTCGACGGACAGCTCGGTGAAGTAGTCGGCCGCGCTGGCGAGGCACCTCGTCCAGGCCTCATCCTTCTCATCGATCGCACTGTAGGCGGGCAGTTCCTCGCCTTGCCACTGGTCCATGAGGTCGGCGCAGGTCTTGGCGAACGCGCCGACATTCTGGGTGATGGAGACAAGCACCGACGGGCGTAGTCCGTCGCTCCGCTCACTAGCCAAGTTGAGCGCTGCCCACAGCGTCGGGCCTCGCATGCGAACCTCGGGACCACCAATGGGCATGCCCCCCGGGATAGGGCCGAAGGGGGCCGGGACGTACGGAGTCTCCTCGCTTGTCCCATGACCGAAGCGGAGGCTCTGCCCGTCCATCAGGTCGTAATGAATCGAGAATGCGCATCGTGGGGAGACCTCAAGCTTGCCGATCATCTGACGGGTGCTTCGATGGGTCGACGTGACCGGGAGAGCGTCCGGGCCTCCGCCGAGCCAACGCGCTATCGCGGGCGCGGCCTGCGCGGCAACCGCCGAGAGCGCGATAATCCTGAAGCCGTGTGTGTCCTGTGCACGGAGTAGGCGCATTCCCAACTGCTCCAGACGGAGCGCGCGCGACGTGCCGCCGGCCAGTTCGGCTGCCTTTACCGGATCGAGTTCGACCATGTGTGCCTCGTCGATCACGACGAGCCGCACGCGGTCTAGGAACAGGACTCCAAGATAGCGGATCAGGGCGTCTGCCTTCTCGAACGTACAGATCACGATAGCCGGGTCATCGGATTGGATCCAGGCGTCGGTCGGCCCCCAGTCCACCCCGCCGTACAGACCGGTTACCACCACCGGGCGCGCGTCGATGCCCCTGAGGTCTTCCGACAATCTCTGCTCCACTTCAGCCGCCAAGGCGCGAGATGGGACGAGGTACAGGATCAGGTTCCCAGGACCGATGTCTGCAAGTGAGATAGGACCATCCCGCTCCTCGAAGAGGCCTTGGACGACACCGAGGGTCGCGATCGTGGTCTTGCCCGAGCCTGTCGGCGTGCAGAGCACGAACGACCCTTCTTCCTGGAGTCGCCTGATCCCATCCGCCTGTGCAGGCCACACTAGTGCGCGCCTGTTCAAGAACGCGGCACGGGCAAACTGCACGAGCGCCTGACCGGCCCTCTCCGATGAACCTGCGCGCAGCCGCCCCACGTGAGGCCACAGGCAGGTCTCTGCGAATCGGCGTGCACTAGCTGCGACTAGCCGTGCCAGCAGGAAAGAGTAGGGTTCGCGGCTATGAAGGAAGGCAAGAGCTAGGCGGTCGAGCTTCGCCAGGGCGCGCTCAATTGGCACAGGGCCTCCCGTTCGCAGGTACGCGCAGACCGTGCCAATGCATTTCACAACATGCTGTTCGGAGAGACGGCTTAGCTCTAGGTCCGCCTCTACCTGTGAACCATTGGAGGGCGGCGACTCGGCATCGTGCTCGTCTTGCCAGTAGCGGCCAACTGCGGCCAGGGCACCGGGGAAATCACCGGAGAGGAAGTTCCTCAGGATCTCGGAGCCATGCTCGTTGACGGGCACTCGGCGCAGGTGCCCGAGGGCCATCGCTGGGAGGTCGGCCACTTGGTAGATCGCTGCGGCGATCAGGTGCAACGGCGATCCAGCTGGTCTGATGTCCTCTTGGGACAGCCATTCGACGATCTGGGCGGCGCGCTGCAGCGATGCCCGCCAGCTCGAACCCGGTGCCTCCTCACGCTCGATCAGGCCACATTCGACGAGTAGCATTGCCTCGTCGAGGAGTAATTCCGCGTCGGCCTGCGAGAAGGTCGATAGTCCCGGTCGGGACATATCGCGCCGTAGCTGCTGGCTGTAGAGCTTCGCATGCACGGACAGAAGGGCCGGACCGGCTCTCTCCTTGCGGACCGCCTGGGCGATATCGAGAATTACCTCGTCGGCCATCACTTGCCCCTGTAGATGATGTCGACCACGCCCTCGAGATCAGGGATCTGAAACTCGAGCCCAACTAACGGGTGAGTCAACTTGTATGCGGGATGGCGTTTGGCCCCATCCATCCAGCTCTTCCGACTCTTCGGCTTTTCCGGTCGCGCACCGACGGCGTACGAGACGCAGTCGTATCGC
Source organism: Cupriavidus sp. FW305-F7 (assembly GCF_058782875.1). Lineage (NCBI taxonomy): Bacteria > Pseudomonadati > Pseudomonadota > Betaproteobacteria > Burkholderiales > Burkholderiaceae > Cupriavidus > Cupriavidus sp. FW305-F7. Next base: position 14,719 of record NZ_JBYSYC010000023.1, read on the forward strand.
CCTGCCGTTGTGTGGCCACTGCGCCAGAGGTCGAGGAGTGCCGCCCGCCACTTTCGAGCCTCGTCTGTGTCGTACTTCTTCAAGATGTTGATGAGCTCCCGGAAACCGCTGTTCCGAAGTAACACCGTCGAGAGCTTCGCATGCGCCTCGGCGATCGTCTGGTTACTGTTCGTTCCGACGCACTTCGCCTCAATGACGAGCACGTCGGTTATCACACCCGAGTCGTTCATGCGAAAGGCGAGGGCATCGTCACCAGTGCGGCCCGGTCTCATCCCCGCGGCGTCATCTTGATTGAAGGGGAGCCCTCTCACGATACGCTCGTTGATTGACGCCAAATGCTGGAGTTCGACCGTGTGGAACCGGAAGAGCATGGCTGGCACCTGCCAGTCGGTATGGCCGGCAGCTCCCCAGTGCTCGACAGCGAGGGCTCCCAGCGCCTCGCCGAGATATCCCTGCTGCGTGACTCGGTGGAGGAGTCGCGGAAAGTTGGCCGCTGGATCCGAGGCGGGGTCGTTGAATGAGCTGAGATCGTCCTCGAACCCCTCCCTGAGGCTCCTCCTCGCATCCTCGAAGGCTTCGTCGAAATAGGCCACAACTTCGTCCTTGAATGGAGCCAGCAGGGACTTGCGTTCCTCTTTCCATACACTGAGCGTGTATTGAGAATTGCCACCAGGCAGCGGAACGCTTACGAGCCACGTGTTTAACTGAGTCAGTTGAAGGCGTTTCGAACGAATCAATTTCTCGAATCCCGATGGCTGTTCAAATGCTAAAGATCGCTGGAAAGTCTATCGTAAAACAAAGATGCCAACAGCTATAGGGAAGGCAAACGGCGCTTTACGGAAAGAAGCCGACATTCGTGTCCGAGTACTGGCGGATATTATCCTGATTCCTTTCGAGCCGCCGCTTATCGCACCGAACCGCCGCTCGCGTTCGCTGCCGTTGAACGGCCCCAAAAGTCCCAATAGGTGCCCTGCGCTCTCCCAGTAGTTGGGCAAAGATCCAAAAAAAGATGGCCCGGCGAATACCCCCCATAGGGCCCATAGGGGGGGCGTCGGGTCACCACTTATCTGTATCCACTAGCTGGAACGCTTCCCCGCCTTGCACCACAACTGCCATTCTTCAATCTGGTCCGCTGCAATCATTGCACCCTCTCCCTTCTCCTTCCTGTACGCAGCCGTCCAGCCATCGACACAGGCATCGACGCTTGCCACTGGCATCGATCCCGATGCACTCGTGCCACCGCCGGATGCGGCAACTTCGACACCGTTGTCATAAGTCTTCTCGCTGATGAGGTTTCCGCTAGCGTCCCATTGCTTGACGACCCCATGAAGCCTGCCATTCACGTACTCGGCGCGACCAGTCTGCTTCCCAGTCTGCGCATCGAATGATTCGTCGACGCCGACCGGTTGCCCTTTGTCGTAAGTGCCGCGGCGAATCACTCGCTCACCATCAGGCGCGTAGCGGGTAAACGTGCTGTCGTACTTCCCATCTACGAGCGTTGCGAGCAGGATGCGCTTGCCCGTGGTCTCGTCAAAGCCTTCTTCTTTGCCGTGAAGTACCCCATTCGACCAGGAGGCGCTATGGACGAGCTTGCGCGTGTTGGGACTGTAGATCTCTTGCTTTCCATCGGGTTGCCCCTCCTTGAATGTCACCTCGGAGACGAGTTGCTTGCTATCGCGAGGATCGAAGAGCTTCAGTGTCCCGTCAAGACGTCCGGCACTGAAGCCCATTTCAACGTGCACATTTTCGGACTGCGGGGCTTTGCATGTCGCTTTGCCATCAAGGATTCCGTCCTTTACATGAACATCACAGAGCGTTTTGAATAGCACGGATAACAACATGCCATCGGGCAACATGCCGGGTGCAGCCTGCAAATTTCCAAGGGATGCGAGGACATTAATGCCAATTGCACGGCCGAACTTTGCGATCCCCTCTTGAGCGGAGAGAACCTGCATATTTGGCACGTTCGTCACAGTACCTGAGAAGGGTGTGTTCGCATTCCTCGCGTAGACCTTGCCGTTGACGACCTGGGCATTGTGGAAGTCGAGTATCTCGCTTTTACCGCATCCCGCCAGGACCAGGATGGCTGCGCTACAGAGCACAAGCGCCAGGCTGTTGTGGTAGCTCTTTGAATTCATTGCGTTTTTCCTTGTTATTGAAGTGAAGATACGGGACCAGACCCGTTAGTAGGCGAACACGCCAAGTTTCGTTAACGACTTTATAGGTCGAAATTCAACCTATAAGGCACTTCATGTCAAGAAGGCGATGCCCAACCATTTAGGTGGATTGGAGAGGGCATGCGCAAAACAGACATGGACCAGTTGGCCGGCGTGGTGGGACGGGCGATCGCCAGGCAGCGCATTGCCGCCAATCTCACGCAGGAACAGGTGGCGGAACGGCTGGGAATTGGCAATGAGGCAGTTTCCCGCATGGAGCGGGGCGTGGTGATGCCGACCATCGGGCGGCTTGCCGAGCTGGCCGATGTCTTTCAGTGCGAGACATCCGACCTGTTGACGGAAGCCACCAACCGGGCCAGCGATCAGGCCCACCACCTGGCCCGGCTGCTTTCGAAAGTCAGCAGCCACGACCGGGCCATGCTCGTTGAGATGGTCGAGAAACTGTCGGCAAGGCTGGCCCGCCGTTGATTTGCGCCCGGCTACCTGGGTGCCTCAATATTCGTCTGGGAGCAGGAGGGTCGTGACCGTGCGATCTGCTTCGGTAATCACCCAGACTTTCTTGCCCGTCTCCAAGGTGTAACTGGACAACAGACGCATCCCCGCGATGAGGGCGATTTCGTTCTGCTGCTGGTCCTCCTCATCCAGTTCGCCCCAGTCGCCGCTCATGTGGCGGACGATCAGGGCAATCGGATGCGATTTCGCAGCCCTCTATGCGGACAGAGCACCAAGCGTTGCCAGCAGGCGGCCAAGGCTAAACCGGGGGAGATCCCCACCCGGGATGTGCGAGTCAGTCATCAATCGTTTCTCCAATAGAGGACACGCCCAGCTCGGGCGAGTGATAGCGGAATAGGAATAGTTCTGAAGCGTGGGAGGTCGGCGGCGGAAGGTTGTGGCCGGTCACTCGGCCGACACCGAGTCAGCCGGCCACGGCTTTCTTGAGGCGCGTCGTCATGCCACCAGCTGTCGGCGCAGGGCCGATGCCTTGGCCTGGGAGCAACCAAGGTGGCGCCGAATGTCTGCCACAGTGGGACGAAGCTGGCCGGCGGCGATGGCGTGACGCAACTTCGTCAGTTCGGCGCTGGGGCCAGCATGGCGGGGGGAGGCCGCCGGGGTAGCTAGTGGCGTTACGGTCCCGTGACCGACCATAACTTGAGCAGCTAGGGACGGCTCAGCCCCCGTAGGGGCTACGTGACTACCCGTGACCGGCTCGATTACAAGCGGTAAATGGGTGGTGAGTGCCAGGAACCAGCCATAGCAGGCGACACCTTCGAGCGCCGCCGCCAGGACCAGCGCTCCGAGGAACTCGACGCCGGCCGCTGTGATGCCAAGCCACGCCGCCAGCGCGTTCATGACTGGGTCATGACGAACGGAGTCACGGCGGGCGGTCTCGCGACGCGCCGCTTCGTCGTGCCGGTCTTCGTCGGCTTGCCGGCGTCTGACTTCCTCCACCTCGACATCGAGCGCCTCCAGATTCGCCCCTAAGCCAGCCCGCCTGGCCTGTAGGGCCGCGCAGTCGCCAGCGCAACGTCTGGCTTGGGCAGCGACCAACGCCGTGACGACCTTCGTACGCTCCGCGGCAATTGTCGACAGCGAACGGCTTGGTGGTGCGACCGGCGGTGACACTGCGGTGGCAACGCTGGCCGGCGCGACGGACGCCATCGCCGCTGCACGCGCCTCCCCGGCATGTTGCTGAGACCACAGGAAGAATGTCGCGTGACCATAGCCGGCCGCCACCATGCACGCCGCCCAGAGCAGCCCTCCCACCCGGCGCACCGCCGGCTGGGTGGTCTGACCCAGGGCAGGCAACAGGTGAGCGCTCAGCACCAGCACGGCGCCGATGGCCACCCACGCCATGCGCTCCACCAGCCAGCCGCCGCGCTGCCAGCCGGCCAGCGTCGACAAGCACAGCGCCGTGCCGGTGGCCGCCAGTGCCAGGACAAGCGCGCCCCGAGACGGGTAATGCAACGGCCTGGCGTCGTCGGTGGCGGTCATGGCGCCGCATCCGCCAATGCCTCAGCCTTCCGCTCCAGCTTGTCGCGTAAGCTCGGCGCGGCGGTAGCCACCTCGCCACTGGGACGTTCGCCGCCTCTCCCAGTCGTCTGAGGAAAGAACTCCTCGGCCACTGCGGCGCATTCCCCGTCGCTGTCCTCGAACGCCCCGTTACTGAACCCCAGCCGGGCGGCCTCGTCCAGCGCCGTCTGGTCGAAGCCCGCCGCACGGCGCTTGGCATCCAGCTCCCTCGCCTCCCCGATGGCCGCCTTCAGCGAACTGCCGGCGCGTACCCCCAGATCCACGTAGTAGATGGCCGAACGATAGCTTTGGGTGGTCGATTTCCCGCGCAGCTTCAATTCCAGCGGCAGGCAGGCCAGCAGTCCCCCCGACACCGCGCCGAAATAATGCAGACGCGCGGCTAGCGCGCGGATCGAATTGTACGAGGTGGTGCGAAAGATGAACGACCCTAGCTCGTCGTCATCGCCAATGACGACGTTTAGCCGGCCATATGGCTTGCAGCCGGCCGCCTTGCCGAATCCGCAGCCGTCTGGAGACGGGCATGGCAACACGGCAAGTCCGTCATTGCCCATCCGCTTGCAGGTTTCGCCGTTGCCGACGCAGACCGGCCGCCCCGTCTCACGGTCGAATAAGGTGTATTCGGCACGCAGGTTCAGACTCGGATCGTTGAAGAGCATTCGGACGGGTATTGCGCGCAGCTTGCTGTTGCCGGCCTTGCGCAGAGCGTCGTCCAGCGGGTGCAAGACCCAGCCCTCTCGGTTCTGCACTTGGCTGGTCAGGGTGAACTGGTCGTCCTTCTCCGGCAGGCGCTTGCCGTTCTTTTCGACTACGCGCCCAATGGAAATCCGCCCGATGACGGGCGGTGTGATGGTCAAGCCTTTGAGCATTGGGTACCTCCCAGGGGGAGAATCAGAAACCGGCGCGCGCCGGGCTTGGTGTTGGCGTAAGGCGTCTGGAGGTCGGGGTGATCAGCCAGCAAACGCTTCAAGTCGACACCGGAACTGTCCTTGCCACGCTTGAAAATGACTTCTCCCGTCTCGAACAGCGCCCGTGAGGCATCACCCATCGCCTGCTGGATCGTCTGCTTGAGGCCCGCTTCCTGCTGTTCGCGCATGGCGATCTCGGCCCGCAAGACCACCAGATCAGCGAAGGCGACGTTCAGCTGGCGGTCCTGGGCGAAGTCCACAGTCTGGCCGTTGTCCTGCGGATACAGGCAGCGCAGGGCGGCATCTGCCGATTCCGAGCCGTCCGCCGACGGTGGCGTGTCGGCCGTGACGTAGTGCCAGAACCGCCCCTCCAGCAAGATCAACCGGCCGATCAGCGCGTCGTCGCGCTCGATGCGGTGCACTTCCAGCTTCTGGCCGCATAGCAGCACGGCAACATCCGCCGCCTGTTTGCCGGTGACCGCCAGTTGGTGCTGCACCTGCAACTGCACGTATTCAGGTACGCCGTCGCGCCAGTGCCGGGCGCCGAACTCGCCAGCCGTCTTGCATTCGAGGATCTGCACTTCGGGCGCCCCGACGATCTCTCCGTCCAGGTTGGCGAGCATGAAGGGCACGGACGGATGCTGCAGCACGGCATTGACCTTGCGAACCCGGTGGCCGGTCTGGTGGGTATAGGCCGCTGCGACGATGGGTTCCAGCAGCGTCCCCCAGTAGACGGGTTCCGTGGTGTCGTTCGGATCGGGCCTTGGCAGCCCGGTATCCCGACCTGTCTTCTCCAGCCACAGTTCCAGCTGGCTTTTGTAGGGATTCAGGCCGACTGCGGCAGCGGCATCGGAGCCGCCAATTCCTGTCTGGCGAACTGCGAGCCAGTCGGTGCGGCTCAGGCCGCGGGTCTCGACCAAGCGCAGTGCTGGCCGACCCTTAGAGGGCCGGACCCGGATGGCTTCTGACATGGTGTGTCTCCCGAAGAGCAAAAAGCCCGGCTGAACCGAAGCTCGACCGGGCTGGGTATGACGAAGACGAAAGGAATCAGACAACCAGCTTGAGCGCCTCATCCCAAGCTTTCTGCTTGATCGCGGCGCCCTGGCCGAACCAGGCCGCATCGCGACGGTGATCTTCGCTACGGGCGCGTCGGTGGTGGTCGACGTACTCGGTGATGCTGTTAACGAGGCCCCAGGCTGTGCCGGCCGCGGACGGCAGACCAGCCCCCTTGCCGCGCCCGGCATAGAGCCGCTCGACCGCCTTGATCGCTCGCTCGTTGACAGCAATTGCAGCTGGGTCGCCCGGATTCGTCGCCGGATAGGTCAGCACGCGGCGGAAGAACGTCTCGGCGGCTGAATCGGTGACCTGGCGCTCGGCCAGCGCCTTGGTGCGGGCCATGAAGGCGTCCCACGACGAGATGGCAATGCCAAGCTGCCGCTTGACGGCCTGGGCGTCGAACTGGCTGCGATGCGGGACCTTGACGACGCCGGTGCCGTCGCCGAGCGCAATTTGCAGCGTGTTGTTGCAGACGACTCGGACAGATGTGAATTGGGCCGTGGTCGCGAGTGTCCCGTCGCAGGCGGTAGCGAGCAGAAGGTAGCCGTTCACTTTGTCCTTACCCTTGAGTAGCCCGCTCTGACCGGTCTTGGCGAGCGCCCAGAATTTGCGGCCTTCCTTGAGTACCCCGGCAGTTTCCAGCTCGAAGCCGCCGACCTCCGTCAGATCACGGTAGAACTCCAAAATCTCGGCGGGCTGGACCACCTGGTAGCGGCTGGAGACCACCGACAAGGGCGCCTTGGTGTCTGACCTGTAGAGCACCTTCTGATCGGGGAAGGCGTGAATCGCGCCGATTCCGGCCGTGCCGCTGACAAAGCGGACTTCGGCCGATTCGATGCGCCAGTTCATTCCGGCGCGGTCAGCCCATACTTCGATCGGCTGGCTGGGGCCCAGCCGGTTGCCGAGGCCGTGCCAGGGCTCTTGGCCGACGTAGGCCATGGTTTGGACGAGATGCATGGTGAACTCCTTGAAAACTGACGAATGCATAAAGCCCGGCCAAGGCCGGGTGATGTGTGAAATCGTAAAAGGGGAAACAGCGATGCCGGAATCCGACGAAAGGCAGCCAAGATCAGTCGTGCTGAACGCTGAAGGCGTGACCGCAGGCAAGGCAGCGGTAGTTGTCGAGGATATTCTCATCGATGGCAGCGCCGACGGCTGAGCCCGCTGCGCACCCGACGGCGCTGCCGACCAAGCCGGCGATCACGGCGCCGGCAAGCCCGCCGAAGATTGAGCCAAGCGGGCCGCCAATCGCGCCGACCGCGGCACCCGCTTCGGCGCCGGAGAGCGCCATCGCCATGCCGCTCGTCGCGCCCGCGACGCTGCCAATGGTGCTGCCCGCCTTGCGCGCACGGTTGAACATGTCAATGCGAGACGAACGGCAGTGTGGACAGTGGACATGCGGGGCGGTCGCCCGTGCAGGCAAAGAAGCCGACGTGGTGTCCGGTTGCGATTCTTCACAAAACGATTCCCATTCGTCGTGGAGATCGTGGACTGGATGCGGAGTATCGGCCGGAGTGGGATCGCGAGCGTCGCGAAAGGCTGACGTGCCGGGTCGGGCCTGGCCCGTGAAGCGGGCTTGGTGTACGGCGCGCGTGGCTTGCTCCGGGTATGGCGCCATCGCTTCCCATTCGTCGTCCTGTGGGTCGAACGACCGGCGATCGGGACGCCAAGCGGCTTCGCGTGGACGGGTTCGGCGCGGCTGGAGCTGATGCCTTGTGCGGCGCAACCAATACACTCCGAGCACAAAGAGGACGACGCAAACGACGATCAGGCAGACCACGAGCGTGGCTGGAGGGGTAGCGGTCATGGATTCTCCCAAGCGGTGCGCCCGCGCGGGATTGCACGGGCGGAGCGGCGGTCTGTTGCCGGCTCGGGAAGGTGATATAGGACTGAAAAAAATGGAATCCTGATGTTTGCTAAATTCACGACAGCAGCAGCGACACGTCGTCCCCGCGAAGGCGGGACCCAGTGAACGACACTGGCTTCCCGTAGGACTCGCGCTTTGAGGTAATCAATAGCGCCCTTCCCGACACGCGAAATTGATGGCAAGATTGCCGGACGATCGAGGTAAGTGGCGGGACCTACATAGCGATGAGATATGAAGGAACGCGGAAAAGACCTAGTGGCTCGCGGCTTGTCGGAGGGACATGCTGTGTGTGCGCAGTCGGCCTTGGGGCAAACCAAGTCCGCCAAGCCTTCAGCGACAACAACAGCTAACCCACGACCAAGCTTCCTCGTTCACGGAAATGCATTCCGCATACTCAAGCGTACAGGCGTGATCGTTGAGACGGCCATGTATCGCCGCCGTGAGCTGCACGATGCGTTGGAGCCCGTGATGCCTCCACCGCGGCGCAGGCCTCTGCATGTCAAGCTCGTGGTTCATGGACAGAAGCCATGTGTGCCGGGCGTGCCGCCTGAAGCGCAGCGAAGCTATCGTTGCACGCCCCATCTACTAATTTGGAGCGCAACGTGACGCTGTCCGGCGCGCAGCTGCTCCTTGCCTTGGCTGCCGTGGCTAGCGCCGCAGGCATCGTCGTCTGGATTCTTCTTTCCCGTACAGCAGCCGAGAAGCGAGCTCGCGAGAAGGCAGTCACAGTGGCCCGTAGTCGAGCGCAAGTGCGTGCGCGCGTTTCCGACGAGGCCAATAGGCGCCGCCGCGCAAGCGAAGAACGCGAAATCGCACTTGCACGGTTAGCGGCTCGTCTTGCCGAGCACGCCAAGCGGCGAGAAGAACTTCTGAGACTACGGGTTGACGAGAAGCGAGTTGAGGCTGCGGCAATACCACCGACGCCAGTGCCGAAGCTGCCAAGCCAGCCGCAACACCATGCACAGCCAAGCGAAGCGCGTGAACCCATGGCTTCGAAGGAAGGTTCTCCAACGGACGTAGTCCCAGACCCAGCAGGCGCAGCGCTCAACGCTGTCACAACCGACGCTGTCGATGAGGCGGATGATGGCGCGCGCCAGAGCAAAGATGCTGTGGCCATAACAGGCCCGGAGGTACGACCTCTCAGCTTGCCTGCGGAACCTGCAGTCCCTCCTCAGCCGCTAAACGTCACTGACGCTGCGGCTGTAGCCGATGCAGCGTCTTACCACGCCGCGCCGCAGGATGCACCCGTCACTCCCGAACCCCACCTTCCTTTTGAGGCGGAAATCCCACTCGTTCCCGAAGCGCGAAACCCGATAACGCCGGAGGCGCCGGGATTGGAGGCTGCGGAGGCCGAGGTGGTACCGTCGGGTGCCTTTGGCGAGGAGCCTTGCTCCCCAGAACCTCCCCCTACAGGCGCCGAGTACTTGCTGGGGCCCGCAGCGGTGCTGACCGCAACTGGTCTTGGTGAAGAAGTCATTTCAGATGAGACGCCGAAGGACCGAGAGGGTCACGCCCCAACGCAGAACCGCGAGAGCCTCGGCACAGGCCAAGCGCTGCACGATGACTCGTCAATCATTTTGGAAGCAGGCATAGGAGGTCTGGAAGACATTGCGACAACGGCCGAGACAATACCTGCCGCTCTTGAGGCCGAGACGCGTACCGGCAGTGAATTGACACAGGAGCCCCGTGCGACGGACGAGGGTCTCATCCAACAAGCGCTGCCAGGATCGGCTTGGCCACTGGACGTACCGGACGCGGCGCCGATGAATGTCGAGGTTAAGGATTCGTTCCAAGCAGAAGCGCCTACGGAAAAGGCAGAGGGCGAAGGATCCGAAGAATCTGTTGCAGCGCCTGAAGCGGGTAGCGACTGGGAACCTTCATTTGCTACTGCGAAGCAACAGCGCCAATACCGGCCAGTTAAGCGCGAACCAGCAAGAGTCCGCCCATACCAGAGGCACGAAACTGCTGGTTCCCGTGATCGCGATCGTGGGTGCCCGGTGGATGTTCGCGTGCTATTTGCCAAGGGTGGGTCCTGCCGCGTGTCATTGCTCCCCCGCCGAGCCAAAGGCATGCCACCAAATCTACGCGTCTCGGGGCCTGGCGGTTCGTTCGAGATCTCCGAGATGCAAGACGACTGGTACGAAGACGTGGTCACACCTCGCCTTGGTGACCTGTTGGCGCATGGCGTTGCATGGGAATCCGTCACTAGCGGTGGCGAGCGATATAGCTGGGCCTTGGGCGGGCGTGCAGTTTATGTGCTCTGCGCGCAACCGCAGTTAAGTGGCTACGTGAACACCCAGCGACTGATACTGAACGAAAAGCATGTGGTCTTGAGCCTTGTAGCGAGGAAAGACGACGTGCTGGCTGCAATCGCACAAGCAGGATCTCCGGTGCCTGCCGTACTTGGTAGCGAAAGTGGGGTGCCGGAGAACTGGGTTGCTCTACGCGATGTTGTCCCGCGTCGTTCTGTGCCAGGCTCGCAGGAGGGCGACATCCTGGACTGCCTGCGCCCGTTGCCGGAAGCGGAGCTATCACTTGAAGGCGGGATCCGCCTCGAAGGCAATAGTTGGCTTGCCGGCTTCCCACCTCAGATCCGAGTGCGCGGTGACCAAGCATCGGTGACGTCGCTGTTCATCGATGGCCACGGGGCCATCGCGGACGCCACGGGTGCATTCGTTGCGAACGGCTGGGACGCAATTGGGCAGCACACGGTTGCGACTTCTATTGGCACGCGGGCGTACACGATTGAAGAAGAGCGAGAGGAATGGCAACCGTGGACAGCTCACACCTGGTCGCTCGGTGAGGAATCGGGCGTGGACGACTTCCAGCGCCCAGCAATATGTGGGGCGCTGGTTCAAGCGCCCAGAGCAGCCCCTGCGGCTGGTCGTGCCGTAGTAGTTCCTGCTAGCAACGCCATCCTGATTGGAGAGGCACCTGGCGAGATCGAGATTTGTAGACCTCACAGCGACCCCTTGAACAAGCTGTGCATCGGGTTTCCCAACTTTGAGCCGGTATGGGCAATCCCATCAGCTGCGCTGCGTTGCGACAAGCGCACGGCGCGTGTCATTCACTTGCGCAGCGGCCCCGGCACAGTGGACCAAGGATCGCCGGTCAGAGCGCCACACGGGTCAGGGCGGGGTCGGAGACACGACCTGGCTCAACGCGCCTGGTCTTCTGCAATCCTCGCTGCAGCGCGTAAGGGGTTGGCAGTCAACCCGCATGAGCAGCTTATCGTCGACCTTTGGAAGTTGTACCGAGAAAGAGCCCGCGCGCTCGCCAGGAGCAAGGCATGAGCGCGAATCTCATCTTGCTGTGGATGTCCGCCAGGCAATCTGGCTCCTGGCCGCAATTTCGCTCGGCGATCGAACGGCTCACCGCTCAAGGCGAACAAGAGTCAGATGCCATTGAAGCGCTAGAGAATCAAGTGTTCCCCCTGCACCAGCAACTGCGGTTCAACCTGCAGCGCCTTGGCCACGCCGAGTTCTTCATCGTCGACAACAGCATGAAGTGGCGCGTTGCACCGCCAGTCGTAGCGACGACCCGGCGACGCGATGGATGGAGTGGCGTTGTCGTAGGCGCCCGCTCCAGTGCCCTCATCGAACGTCTACGCAAGAGCTCTATTGCTCTCGAGGTCGAGCCGCAGTCCGCATGTCCAGACGTACTTCTGCTGCGTGCTCCGGACATCAGTGCGCTTAGTGCTGCCGCAGCGCAGGCCGGCCTTATCGTCCAGCGAAACGCGCCGCAGGCACTCCTCGCTTGTCTTCCGCCCATCGACGCCAAGCACTTGAGAGTACCTACTGCTGTGCCTCTCGGAACGGGTTGGAAGATCGAGCGGTTCTGTACCGATGGGCTGCGATGGGTGGCAGCTACGCACTCGGATGTCGCGGCAGCCTTCCACCAGCTATTCCGCTTCGAGCACCGATATCAGAAGCATCACCTTTTCTGTACAACAGGACTGGCAATGAGTGTCGGGCCACAGACAGGCAAGTTTTTGGCCATGAAGCTACGGCGGCGTCAGGTGATCAAGTACGACGCAAAGCAAGAGCGTTTGACAGTGCCCGCTACATGCCGGCCTCCTCTTCTCATTGAACGAGCGCTCGCGCTCTGCTCAGGCCGACCGCCAAGGTATGAGGTCATCGCTGGGAGAGGGTCGGTGCACTACGACGATGTCCCTCCCCCAATTGCTTTGACCGCTGCTTCATTGATGCGCCAGGAGGTTAGACAGTGAGCAACCCGATTGCCGTCTTCAGGAACTTGCGCTCAACCTACCTGAGGTACCTGGACAGTCCTTATGACCTTCGCTATCCAGAACTTCTGGCCGAGCGCCGTCGACTCCTAGATGTCGACGGGCGCCTCTATCGCCAGCCGCTGATCGAACCAGTACCGGCGTACGTCTCATCGGGCCAGACGTTTGGTGAAGCAGCTCAGTCGCTTCTCTCTTCGACTTGGTCACCCGAACTGGTAGTGGACCTAGTCGAGTTTGTCTCAAGGGGCTTGTTCCCGGTAGCGCCGCCAGACAGGCCATCGAGGCATCTCTATGCCCATCAGCGAGAGGTGTTCGAGAAGTCAGTTATTCACGGTCGAGACGTCGTCGTGACGACCGGCACAGGCTCTGGGAAGACCGAATGCTTCCTGCTCCCTATCGCTGCAAGCCTCGTGCGCGAGTCTGGGTCATGGCAAACGCCCAACCAAAGACATCCCTTGTGGGACTGGTGGAACCACCGCATGCCTGGGCGCGCGAACCAATGGTTGCCGCGCATTCCTCAAAGGGCGCACGAGACCCGCCCGCCTGCGGTCCGCGCACTTGTCCTCTACCCGCTCAACGCATTGGTTGAGGACCAGCTGATGCGACTGCGCCTAGCATTCGACTCTAACGCCGCTAGAGAGTGGTTGCGCCTGAATCGCCATAGCAACCATCTCTATTTCGGGCGGTATACGGGCCGGACGCCCGTCCCGGGAGGGCGCGGCGACGACAACAAGTTGAGGAGGGAGCTTCACGACCTTCACGAAGAGGCCCGCCAAGTGGCTGGCCACGAGGCCGAACCCTTTTTCCCCCGGATGGAAGGGGCGGAGATGTGGTCACGGCAGGACATGCAAGACCACGCGCCCGACATTTTGATCACCAACTATTCGATGCTGAACATCATGCTGATGCGCAGCTTCGAGGCATCGATCTTCGATCAGACGCGCCGGTGGCTGGACGCCGACCCGGCCAACGTCTTCCACCTCGTCGTTGACGAACTCCACACCTACCGCGGCACGCCTGGCACCGAGGTCGCATATCTCATACGTGTCCTGCTTGACCGGCTCGGCCTCACGCCCGATTCGGACCAACTGCGCATCATCGCGTCGAGTGCTTCCATATCCGACGATGTTGCCGGAAGGCAGTACCTTCAATCCTTCTTCGGACGAGATCAGAGCAGGTTCGATCTCGTGGGAGGTGTCGCGCGGCCGCTGAACCCAGACGCCTTCGCGGCGGTGCAGGCCAACGCTGCTTCGCTGTTGCAGCTCAAGGCCGCGCTGGATGGGCAGACTACCGTCGCCCCGGCCGCAGCTGCAGAATTCCATGCGGCGACAGGTGCCCCGGCACTACCCGCAACGGCTGGCCCGCGGGAAGTTCTGGCATCTGCGCTGACGCACATCGATGCTGCGGGAGCCTTGCGACTCGCATGCGCGACGGATCCGGCCCACTCTTCAAACTTGGAGCCGCGTTTTCCAAGCGACATCGCTCAAAGGATGCTTCCCGCAGCACCTCTTCAAGAGGCGGAGGACGTCGTCGAAGGTCTTTTGGCAGGATTGGCCGCGGCGCAAGCGCCAGACGGGGCTGCTCCGCTTCCTGTCAGGGCGCACCTCTTCTTCCGAAACCTTCAAGGTCTGTGGGCTTGCACTGACCCGGCTTGCACACAGGTTCCGGCTCCGAGGACGAACCCGGTGCCTGTAGGCGCTCTTCACTACATACCGACCCTTACCTGCGGTTGCGGGTCGCGAGTCCTTGAGCTTCTCTACTGCGAGGCTTGCGGCGAGGTGATGTTCGGCGGGTATCGCAGGCCGAGCGACAACCCGAACGAGTGGTACCTCAGCGCCGACCATCCGAACTTGGAACAAACCCCGGACCTGGCGTCCCTGGACCGCGATCACCTCAGCTATGCCGTGTTCTGGCCCGCGCAAGGTGGTACGCCAGTTACGCCGTCGTGGACCCAGGAAAGTGTGCGCCGCGAGTGGCGAAGTGCGACGCTAAGCAACTCGGACGGTCGAGTTGAGATGGGCGGTAACGATGGTTACCTGTATCACGTTCCTGACATGCACGGCGCAACACCGCCGACTAAGGAGAGCGCCAACGAAGCACACCCATCGCGGTGCCCTCGGTGCGACTCGTATTGGTGGTCACCGAACCGGCAGATCGGCTCATCCATCCGCACGTTGCGCACCGGTTTCCAGAAGATCGCTCAGGTGCTTTCCGACACCCTGCTTCGCGATATCGCGCCTGAAGGAAGAGGACAGGCACGGAAACTGGTTGTGTTTTCAGACAGTCGCCAGGATGCCGCAAAGCTCTCCGCGGGAATGCGGTTCTCGCACTACAGAGATGCCGTGCGACAAGCCCTCTCGGAGGCGCTCGATGTACAGGGCACCGGCGCGCTGGCATTGCATGCCCAAGCAACGGGCCAGTCTGTAACGCGGGAAGAGGCGGCGGCGGCTCAGGCTTTCGAAGCGGGGCGCCCAGGCGAAGCCGCCGTGATAGTGATGGCCGCCAATCCGGTGATGAGATCCCGGGTTTCAACCTCACACCCACCACTCACAAATGAGCAGCTCGCACAGCGAATCCTGACTCGTGCGATCCAGGGCCCATATCCACTGACGCCGATCGCCGGCGATGCAGCGTCGCAACTGCTCCTACGCGGCATGAATCCCGGTGGATTCACAAAAGCCGTCATGTGGACAGACCCTGACGCCAGACAAGGTAGTTGGAGAGATCTCTACGCCTGGGGCACGCTCGGTGCGGTGCCTCAAGCCAAGCAGCCTGCCGACCTAGAGGCGCAACAGCGCCAGCACCTAGCGCTCATCAATGAGCATTCCCAGCTCGAGACGATGAACGTCGTTTTCGCATCTGGCCGCCGCAGCCTCGAATCGCTAAAGCTTGCCTATGTCACGACGGACCGCATCCTTCACCCAGCCGCGGACGACCTTGTGCAGCAAACAGCGGACGGTCTGATTCGGCTTCTTGGCGCTCGCCGCCGAATGTCGACACACCCTGCAACGGGCCAGACCAACGTACCTCGGTACCTGTCTCGATACATAGAGGCCGTGGCCCGTGAGAACAACCGCGTCGCAGCGACACTTCAAACGGAAGTCCTGAACTATCTACAAGGCACCGGCGTCATCAATCAGTTCATCCTCCAGACGCTCGCGCTATGTCTCCAGCGTCCTGGAACGCACTGCTATGAGTGTCAGCAATGCAGGCGAATCCATCTGCAGCGCTCGGGAGGCATTTGCACGGAGTGCCTTTCTCAGTTGGGCGACCCGGAACCAATATCCGCTGCTCTCGAAGGCCACGACTACTACCGCTACTTGGCAACTGAAGCGGGGGCGTTGTTCCGGCTGAACTGCGAAGAGCTGACTGGACAAACCAGCAAGAGCGACAGCCGGAGGCGGCAGCGGCTCTTCCAGAACATTGTGCTTCCACCTCCGCGAGAGATCCCGATCACGGACGAAATCGATCTCCTGAGCGTGACCACGACCATGGAGGCCGGGGTCGACATTGGCTCGTTGCTGGCTGTGATGATGGCCAACATGCCACCAATGCGCTTCAATTACCAGCAGCGGGTCGGTCGCGCAGGGCGGCGCGGTGCCGGACTTTCCGTGGCCTTGACACTTTGCCGGGGCCGCAGCCACGACGACTACTACTTCCAGCGCCCGGGGCGCATCACGACCGAGGCCCCACCGCAGCCGTACGTCGACATGCGCCAGGAAAGCATCCTCAAGCGGGTGCTGGCCAAGGAGGTGTTGCGGCAAGCCTTCCTGTCGCTTGGGCTCTTCAACGGTCGTGGCGGCGACAGCGTTCATGGAGAGTTTGGCAATGCTAGTGATTGGCTTGCTGTGCCTGCCACGCGCGCAGGTGGAGCAGAAATCACAGAGCAGTTGGTCTCAACTTGGATTCAAGGCAATCAAGCCACCGTCGAGCATATCGTCGACGTGCTGCTTGCTTACACGACGCGCGAGCTGCAGGCGCGGCGCAATGAGATCCTGGATTACGTGTTGATCGATTTGATCGCACAAGTCACCAACGCCGCCACCGACCCGCAGCTACCCCAGATTTCGCTCAGCGAGCGTCTGGCGAACAAGGGCATTCTGCCGATGTTCGGGTTCCCCACTCGCGTACGATACCTGTTCCATGACCGGCCCAGGGCCGGTGTGCACGAATGGCCCCCGGAAGACGTTGTCGACCGAGAGCTGGACCTTGCCATCAGCCAGTTCGCACCTGGCTCGGAGACCATCAAGGATGGCCTTGTTCACACCGCAGTAGGCGTGGTGGACTACCAGCCGCGCGGCAACGCGGTGATCCAAGCTCAAAACCCGCTAGGCCAGCCACTTCCGGTAGGCCTATGCAAGAGATGCCAAGCCGTGGACGGGTCACCGCAGCCGCGGGCCACCTGCTCGGTATGCGGCGCTGGGCAACCAGACTATGAGCTGGTCAACTTGTCGCAGCCGCGCGGATTCCGCACTGCCTACGGCGGAACGAGTCGCGACTTCGATGGCGTCTTCGAGTGGACCGCTCGCGCCTCGCGCCCGAAGATGAGCGTGCGCAACGTCCCAATGACGCCAGCCGCCAACTTTGAAGTTTGGAGTGGCACCGATACGATCTATGTCGTCAATGACAACAACGGGAGGCTCTTCGACTTTCAGCGCCTGGCGAACGAAGAAACGTGGGCAACACTGGAGGCGTTCGAAAAGGTGGACATCCCGAACCCGAGATTCGTGAATGGCGGTGTAGTGGACCGGCGGGCGCTCGCCTCAATCAAAGCCACGGACGTGATGTTGCTAGGGGTCCGGGCGTGGCCTATGGGCGTTAGAGCAACGCCTCTCGACGTAGCCGGTAGAGCGGCGCTCTATTCGTTCGGCTTCATGCTTCGCCGCGCCGCCGCAGTAAGGCTCGACATACATGAACGAGAATTAAAAATTGGCTTGCGCACGCTACCCGATGGTTCAGGAGGTGTCATTGGCCAAGTCTTTATGTCTGACAGCCTGGAGAACGGTGCCGGCTACAGCTCAAGGCTGGGGACGGCGTTGGAGGTACAAACACTGCTCGAATATGTGTGCGGGCACGGCGACTCCAGCTTCTTCGCGCCTCTGGTCGCAACCGCCGATGCGCACGGTAGTCCGGCTCATGCCAGGCTATGCCATACATCGTGCCCGGACTGCCTGCGCGATTTCAGCAATCTGGCCTACCACAACATCCTTGACTGGCGACTTGCCCTAGATATGGCGAACCTGGCGCTAAACGCTGGCACTGCCATCGACTTCTCTGCGGCCTACTGGCAGGGACTGGACGCTTTGGCAGCGGCGCCGTATTTTGCAGCGCAGGGATGGCGGCAAACCACACTGGCTGGCTTGCAAGGTGGACGCCATGGGAATGTGGTTGAGGTCATCGCTCATCCACTTTGGAGCTGTGATGCAGCGAATCGGCACCCCCAGCTCGAAGCGGCGATCGCAGAGGGACGGGCGGCAGGAATGACGGTTCGAACGAGGTCGTTGTTCGAAGTGCTTAGGCGGCCGTTCTGAAGGGGGGAGGGAAGTCCCTCTCAGTCAGAGCGTTTTGCAGTCCGCTCCAATTGAATTCAAGAGTTATGCGCTTCTAACTGTCGAACTCGTTTGGAGCGGCATTGCCGGGAGCGGGGAGCGCGCTCCCGCACATGCTTCATAGTCCTGCTGCTGAACCAGTCTTGCGCGCGCGGCCATCCGTATTGCGCGCCTTTAGCATTCAATCACTCTTGTAGCGACGTTAGCCAACGTTCGAGGCTGATGAGTCGACCTACCTCAATAAGTTCGAGAACCTTCTTAATAGTCGGCTCGTTATTACCTTTATAGGTAGCCTTCAGGGCGTCAGTACTAATGTGCACAACGTGAGTGAACATTGGGGCGTTCGTTGCCAATTTTTCACAAGCTCGCATGAGCCGCGCCGGGTCGAATTCGTTTGTGACGAAGACGTATTCAAAAGGCTTTCCATCGGATTCCGCCTGCACATACTCGCCAAAATCTGCGGCAAATTGTTTTTCGCGGTCGGCTCGCACGCTCCACTTTGCGGTCACCAACGTACGCATGGAGGGGCGAACGATCGCCAAATCGACCTTATTGGGTTTTTCA
Organism: Cupriavidus sp. FW305-F7; assembly: GCF_058782875.1. NCBI lineage: Bacteria > Pseudomonadati > Pseudomonadota > Betaproteobacteria > Burkholderiales > Burkholderiaceae > Cupriavidus > Cupriavidus sp. FW305-F7. Next base: position 33,114 of record NZ_JBYSYC010000023.1, read on the forward strand.
TTTTTCTTTGGCGGGTTAAAGCCCGGGATGTCCTGCAGAAGCCGGCGGGCATGGACCTGTAGCGCACCCTCGGGACTCGTCCGCCTCACAATCTCCGCAAGTACATCTTCGAAGCCTTCGCCGACCAGATTCTTGCGTTTGTTTTCGAGCGTCAGATATTGACGAATCTGCTGTACGAGCTTCTGCCATACTTCGTGAGGAGGAGGTGCTTCGAGGTAATCACCCAGTGCAGTTGTAATTATGGTCGTCAGCTCTGGATCCTCGCCTGGCTTCGGGAAGCCTTTCCCCTCATATGGGAGGCGCTGTTGCCAAGTAGCTTTTTCGATTTTTTCCGCCCGGCGAACGACCTCAGCGGCGAGGTCTTCAGTTGCCCGGAGGAACAACCAATCGATACGAAACGCGAGATCGGAAGGTGAAGCGTTCAATGTAGTGGAAAGCCAATCGTGGAAAGCAAGTGAGCGGGCGTACCACGGCTTCCCTGGCTGGCTCTTGTCGCTCTCGTAGCAATGCGCCAGTCCAGTCGTCTGGTCGATCCAAAGCAGCAGGCGATATACATGCGCCCAAGCGTTGCTCGCAACGCAACTATCACCGTCGCGTTCCGCAAAGTACTTAGAAATCAGCCGGGCGCGATTTTTTGCACCGAATGCTGATTTTACCGATTCCGCTTGGCTATCTTCTTGTTCTTCGGTCGTCACAATGATTCATCCAGCTTTTTTTCGACGCGGTTGCTTTTGCAGGCAAGCATTGAGCTGTTCCTGCAAGCTAACCGCCACGGACTTAGCCAGCAGCGGTGGAACAGCATTGCCCACTTGCCGATACCGCGAGTGGGCCGGTCCACCATCGTGGCGACCCTCGAGTGGCCCTTTGCGGGAGTCGGTATCAAAGACAAAACGGTCTGGAAACGACTGCAGACGGGCAAACTCTCGCACCGATAGCGCTCGAGGGACGGCGTAGTGATACACAGAGTCACCCTTGGTGTTGAGCGTCCATGCCCATATGTCAGGATGCAGGCGACGATACGCGTAAAAGTGGCGCCGGGACAGCCGGCCAGTTCCGTTATCTTGTCCCCACCTTTGGCCAGTCAGATACCGTTCCAGAAGTTCTTCCTCAAGATCCCTATAGTTTCCACCAGGGGGGATCCCATTCAGACGTAATTCGGTATCGGCATTGATCCGCGGAACTTGAACATTTGTCACGACTTTCCCGGTGCCCTCCCGCATCGCGCGCTGGTATGCGCTTTTTGGCTTGGGAAGCTCAGTGTATGCAACAACGTCGATACGATTTCCGACAGGTAGGCTGATTAGGTCGCCGATCGCCTCGGCGGCCGTCACCGCAGATAGGTTATTGAAATTAGCCAGAGCTTCACCTGTCCGCAGACTTCTAATGTGCTGCTGAACGACTACCTGGTATCTAGGCCTGCGCTTGCCGGTGAATCTTGTCAGCGTTATAGACTCCGTTGCGCCCGACCCGCTCAGCACGGGCACTTCCATGCCCATGCGCGCTCGTACACCAATGAAAATCAACCGCTTTCTCGTTTGGGGAACGCCGAAGTCGGCAGCGTCGAGAACTTGCGGACACACAATGTACTCGCCGTCGAGGGAAAGATCGGAGGCAATCTGCTCTCGAACACCCATCTGGTCCATTCCAGTGACGTTTTCGACGACGAACGCAGGGGGGAGCGTCTGCTTAAGCACGTCGACAAACTCCCGGTAGAGGCTGTTTCTGGGATCGTCGATCATCCTCGTGTGGTTGCGGACCTGTGAAAAGGCCTGGCATGGTGGTCCGCCCACTAGCACATCCGCATTGCGCGCTACTGAGAGAATGCGTTCCTTTATGTCATCCGAGCGGATATCGCCAGTGATAACAGTCGCCTCGGGGAAATTTCGGGCGTACGTTGCTGTTGCGTCTGGGTCGTTATCTGAGCCAGCGAGAATGGTGAAACCCGCTTGCCGAAATCCTTCCGACAGACCGCCGGCACCGGCGAAAAGGTCTACCACCTTGAACGGAATCATTTTTTTTCCTCCAGCAGGCTTCCCTGTCGCGGGGTAGTTCGTGTCTTGCGCAGCGCAGTTGCCCGATCTGGGCGTGGCTTACGGACCCTAGCGGGCACATATCCTTGGGAATCGACGGTGAATGATGCTGCACCTAGTCTTCGCAAAAATGTTGCAAGTGTTGTGAGGTTGGGGAACACGCGAGCGTTGCCTCGTGCACTGGCGAGAATTCGCTGAACGCCGCCATAGGTGATTGCGACAGCAAATCCGCCTTCGCGGCCAATGGCTGCCACCGAGTCAATAGACCCTGCTAGCAGCAGTTCGCGGAACGTCGCCTCGATTATCGTGTCTTCCACCGTACCGGTCCGGTCGGCAAATAAGTTAGATCGTACCTGCAAATAGCGTTATCTGTCGAGCAGACTCGCGCAGCAAGGGCTCTGGCCGAATCTAAGAAGAGCGTTTGGTACGATGGATAGGCTGGGCCTTGGCTCGCGAGGCCCATCAGACTACGTCTGGCCGGCCCGTGTTAGGCTCACCAGTTCAGCTCTTCGGTGCGCGAAGTGTCGCTTCGATCACCTGTCGGAGTTTTTCAGGGTCGCGAGTGTCGCACTCCCAGATGACGATCACGCGCCATCCCAGCCTCACGAGTTCAGCTTTGGCTGCCTTGTCCCTTTCTTGCGTTCGAGCAATCTTGGGCTCCCAATAGGACGAATTTGTCTTGGGGATCGATGCAAGTTTGCACGTGTGGCGATGCCAAAAGCAGCCGTGTACGAAAAGAACAGTGCGGTAACGTGGCAAGACAATGTCGGGATGTCCGGGCAGATCCTTGCGGTGAATTCGGAACCTGTAGCCCATCCGATGTAGGGCGCTGCGAACCAACAACTCGGGTCGGGTGTTCTGACTTCGGATCCCGCTCATTAGCCGAGACCTTACTGCCTTGCTAACGGTGTCCACGATGCGGTGGTTATCTGGATCGGCGCATGTAGTGCGCAAAGCAAGTAGGTCACTCTGACTGATTGCTCTGTGAGCGCATCCAGCCATTGCTACCGCCCCTAAAAGCACAAAAGCTTACAAAATCTCGATCGCATCCAGCTTGGCGCGCATCCTGTCATGTCGAAGATGCCCGTAATGCTTGTCGATCATCTCCGTTGAGGTGCCGGCCATTCGTGCGACCTCGAAGCTGTCTAGGCCGCTGGCGATCATTTCACTGATGGCCGTGTGCCGCAAAGAGTACATAACAACCGAGGCTGGTAGCTTCGCCGCCTTGACTGCATGCTTGAACGGCTTCTTCCAAGAATCCTTGTTCCAACGCTGACCGTATTCGGTCGTGAAGATTGGGGCGCCGGCAATCTTGTCCTTCATTTGTTCCTCGAAGAACTGAATGGCCGCAGATGAAAGCGAAACAATCCGATAGCCAGTTTTGCCGTCAAGTGCGAGAGTTCCCTGTTGCCGGTCAAAGTGCTTGGCACACGCATTGGCAAGCTCCCCTGGGCGGGCTCCGGTGAAAAGCATGGCTTTGACGAGCTGCCGGATGTCCAGTGCGCACGCTTCGACTAAGGCCGTACGCTGGTCGGAAGGCAGAAACGATTGGCGCCTGCGGCCAACGTCCCTAAACTTTGAAACCGTTTTCCAGCCTGCGTCCGTCGCCACCAGCCGATCGTGCAGCGCAAGATTCAAGGCCGCCTTCAAGGATGCAAGATTCCGGTTCGCACTGTCTTTTGCGCGACGCAGATCATCTTCGTCTTCGGCACCGTCCTCAATTGCGCTGATCTGGTCTCCCAGCCAGTCCTTGAGATGCGATGTTCGAAGTTTCGAAAGATCGACTTTTGCGATCTTGTTTTCGTAGACGAGCCGCTTGAAGCGGCCTTCAGCGTCGGCCTTGCTTGCTGCACCCTTATGAAGGCCGAGGTGCTTGGCGTAGTGGTCGCATGCGTCTTTCACGGTCAGACTCTTAGCTATGACGCCGAACTCCAGAGCGTTGGCCCATTCAATCGTGGCCTTCACCGCATCGTCGTAACTTGCAAAGGTACCCAGTGCGCGGTACTCCTGCTTTCCATTCTCATTGCGTCGGCGCGCGACCCATGTACCTTCGCCCTGTGTGAGTTTGCGGAACCCGACATAAAGCCCGGATTGAATGCGTGAGAAATAGGGTTCGCGCCGCGCAGCAAGTTTGTCCCGAGCGGTCTTGGTGTTGATCGGAGTGGGCATGATTTTTCATACGGAAATGATACGAAAATCCTATCCCGCACATCCCCAGACGTCAATGGATAAAAAATCATGGATAATCAATGACTTACAAATACCTGCGAGACGTGCCCGGTCCCCAATAGACGACGTTTCCCGCCCTCCGAAGGCAGGGGTTGCTGGTTCGATCCCAGCCGGGCGTGCCAAATTTCTTCCCGATGTGTAGTGCGGTGACGCCGGTCGTGGACACGCGTGCCGGGCCGAAGCCCGATACCGTCATGCAGCCAGGGCGGTCTTCCATAGCACCATCGCGCCGATGTTCAGCCCGACGGTTCCCCAGAAAATTGCCTGGAACGCCGCCTTGCGGTTCTTGTGCCGAAGCAGATGTTGGGCGGCCAGCGCGCCTGGCCAGCCGCCGCAGAGTGCGAGCAGGTGCAGATGGGCTTCAGGGATGCGCCATGCGTCGCGGCGGGCGCGCGCCTTGTCCTCCGCGTAGGCCAGGAACGCGATGATGCTGGCGAGGAGGCTGGCGATGCCGACCTGCCGGGGCAGATAGCCACCGAGGGCGCAGGCGGTGATGACCACCACGGCCGCGAGGCCGGCCAGCGCTGGCAGCCAGCTTGCCTCTTCGGCCTGCCTGGGCGCGCCGGCGATGGCGACGTCAAGCGCCTGTATCCGTCCATCCTTCCCCCTGGAGAGTACGAAGCTGACTCGGTCGCAGGGCTTGGGCGTCACGGCGCGCGTTTGCAATGCCGTGATGTGGAAGAAGACATCTTTCGTGTCCGCATGGACGTTGATGAAGCCGAAACCCTTCTCGGCATGCCACGATTTGATGCGACCCGCTTTTCGCATATCTTTGCCGAGTGTTGGTATGAGGCAGCAAGTGTAGGCGAAGACCTGCGGCCGGCCACCGTCAGTTCGTTCCGGCGGGAGCCGGGGGCGCTTCCCGGCGCGGGCTCCGGCATGCGATCGTCGCCGCGCAGCGGGCGCAGAGGCGCTTGCTATGATACGGCCATGACCGACGACCTAGTCATCCCCCATCACGAATACCTGATCACGGCGATCCGGGCGCAGGGTGCGGGAGGCCAGAACATCAACAAGGTGTCCAATGCCGTGCACCTGCGCTACGACGTGCATGCCTCCTCGCTCGCGCCCGACCACAAGGAGCGCCTGCTGGCGCTGCATGACCACCGCATCACGCGCGACGGCGTGGTGGTGATCAAGGCGCAGCAGTTCCGCAGCCTCGACCAGAACCGCGACGAAGCGGTGCGGCGGCTGCACGAACTGGTGCGCAGCGTGGCCACGCCGCCGCGCGTGCGCCGGCCCACGCGGCCGACGCTGGCCTCGCGCCGGCGCCGGCTGGACAGCAAGAGCCAGCGCGGCCAGGTCAAGTCGCTGCGCGGCCGGGTGTTCGAATAGCGTCTGGTATCAGCGCGCCGATTGCAGCGCGGCAATGCGCTGCTCGATCGGCGGGTGGCTGGAGAACAGCGCCATCCACGACTTGCCGCCGGCAATGCCCATCGCCTGCATGTTCTGCGGCAGGCCATCCGGCTCCAGGCCGCCCAGGCGGCGCAGCGCCGCCACCATCGGCGTGGGCGTGCCCATCATGCCGGCCGCGCCCGCATCGGCACGGAATTCGCGGCGGCGCGAGAACCAGGCCACGATGATGCTGGCCAGGATGCCGAACACGATTTCGCAGATGACCACCGTGACCATGTAGCCGATGCCCGGGCCGCTCGATTCCTCATCGTTCTTGCGCAGCATCGAATCGACGAAGTAGCCGACCACGCGCGCCAGGAAGATCACAAACGTGTTGACCACGCCCTGGATCAACGTCAGCGTGACCATGTCGCCGTTGGCCACGTGTGCGACCTCGTGCGCCAGCACCGCTTCCACTTCTTCATGGGACATCGATTGCAGCAGGCCGGTGGACACCGCTACCAGCGAACTGTTCCTGGTCGCGCCGGTGGCGAAGGCATTGGGTTCGCCATCGTAGATGGCGACTTCCGGCATCGGCAGGCCGGCGCGCTGCGCCAGTTTTTCGACGGTCTGCACCAGCCACAACTCGGTGCTGGTGCTGGGATGGGTGATGACCTGCGCGCCGGTCGACCACTTGGCGATGGTCTTGGACATCAGCAGCGAGATAAAGGCGCCACCGAAGCCCATCAGGGCGGCGAACGCCAGCAGCGTGCCCAGGTTCAGGCCGTTGGCGGTCAGGAAGCGGTTCACCCCCAGCACGCTGGCGGTGATGCTGAGGACAAGCATGACGGCGAGGTTGGTCGCCAGGAAAAGCAATACGCGTTTCATGTGTGTGTGGAGCAGTGGTGTGTAGGGCGGTACAGCCAGGATGCGGACGGGCCGCAGACGCGCGCCGCACGCTCAGGCGCGGCACGCAGGAACAGGCGGGGCACGGCCAGGCCGCGCCGGTGGGACTCAGGCGCTCGGCGGACGCGGCAGCCGCGGCAGATCGGGGTCGGGCAGCGGGGCGCCAGCATAGCGCGGCGGTCCGGCGCGGCCGCCCCAGGCGGCCAGGCGCAAGGGAGATGCCGGCAGCAGTTGCTCGGCAAGGTCGGCGCCGGGCTGCCACTGCGGCTCGGCGGCTTCGGAAGCGGGTGACGGCTCGCCCGTTGCGGCGGTTCCGGCAGCGTCGTCGTTGCCGATGCCGGCCGCTGGCGCGGCCGACATCTCGCCGGTGGCCACCACGGCGTGCGCGAACGCTGCCGCCCAGCCCGGCAGGGGCAGGAAGGCCAGCATCATGACCAGCAGGAGTAGCCGGAGGGAGCGCACGAAGGGGGGACGGTTTATCGGTAGATGTGGAAGGAATTCTACAGGATGCGGCATGGCGCAGGCGCCGCCCGCAGCGCTCGTCGCACGCCGGCGTCACCCGTTCAATAAGTGCTGCATCTGGCACCCTGGCAAGACCTGCCGGACTGGCCTACACTATCACTAACCCTGTAGTAGTTACAGGGTACAAAGCGAGGACCATGGATTATGCGCATCGGCGAACTCTCCCGTACCAGCGGCTGCGATGTTGAGACCATCCGCTATTACGAACGCGAAGGCCTGCTCGACGCGCCGCGGCGCGAGGCCAACGGCTATCGCCGCTATGACGACGGCCACCTGGTCCAGCTGAATTTCGTGCGCCACTGCCGCTCGCTCGGCATGGGCCTGTCGGATGTACGGCGGCTGCGTGAGTTCGAGCGCAATCCGTCGCAGGACTGCGACGACATCAATACGCTGCTGGACCGCCAGATCGCGCAGATCCATGCGCAGCGGGTGGCGCTGGAGGCGCTTGAGGGGCAGTTGCGCGCGCTGCGCGAGACCTGCCACCACCACCAGCCCGCCAGTGAGTGCGGCATCCTGCAGAACCTGCAGCAGGCCGCGGCCGGCGCGGCCTGTGAATGCCATGCGGGCGCGCACGAGGCTGGGCATGCTGCCAACGGGTGAGGCGCGCAGGCGCGTCGCTGTGCTACGATGGCTGTTCCCGTGATCGCACCACTGCGGTGCACGGGCCCCGGCGGCAGCGCAGCCAGTGAGCGATGTAGTGAGCAACGACTTACGCGGCTCGCCTGTTCAGAGAACCATCCGCTGCCCCTTATCAAACATTCTGCATGACCATGACTGATCGCCTGACGCCGATGCCCGATGCGCCTGTCCGCCTGATGCGGACCGGCCGCGCGCACGCGTGCGCGATCGCCACGGCCAACATCCTTCCCCAGCGCGCCACGCGCGCAGTCTCTCCCCGCCGGATCAGCGCACCGCCTGATTCCGCCCGGTTCCCAGCCTGATTCGTCTCCACAGCGAGGCCCGGGCCGAACCGGGCCCGAGCCAGCGTTTTCAGTTTTTCCGGCCACTGCCGCAAGGCCCGCGCCGGATTCGTTGATGTCCGCGCTGCCGCGCAAACGCCATACCTGCCAGACCTGACCGCCGCCGCCTGCCATGCTGGCCGGGCCGCGCCAACCACCTGACTGCCGGAGGACCCGCCATGACGGCCACCAAAACGAATACCGCCACCCTGTACCTGACCGAACTCGACGTGACCCGCCTGGAGCGCATCGCCAGCCGCGCCGGCTCGGCGCAACTTGAGGACATGCTCGACAGCTTGCTGGCGCGCGCCACCATCGTCGCGCCCGAAGAGATCCCGACCGACGTGGTCACCATGAACACGCGCCTGGTCTGCAACCTGCCGGGCGAGCAGGCCCCGCGCAACTGGACGCTGGTGTACCCCGACGCGGCCGACTTTGATGCCGGCCGCCTGTCGGTGCTGTCGCCAGTGGGCCAGGCGCTGCTGGGCGCGCGCGCCGGCCAGACCGTCAGCTACCGGCTGCCCGACGGCCGCGAGCAGCAGGTGAGTGTCGCCGGGATCGCGTTCCAGCCGGAAGCCAGCGGCCAGTACACGCTTTGAGCCGCATCCCGAGCCGCATCCCGGCCGCCTGAGGCGTGCTGCCGGGGCCACGCCGGCGCGTCCTGCGCCGCGTGTGCCTGGCGATCCATCGACACCATTCATCGGCAAGCCAGTCGTTTCACGACTCGCAACGCACCATTCGTCGCAGCGGTATTTCTGCTTGCGTGGACTGTGACTAATCTTCAGTCCGTGCTCGCATCGCAACATAGATTGCAGAGCGGCCGGAGTCTCATCCCGGTCCATACAAGAAAGAACGACGAAATCAGTTGAAGGAGTCCCAAATGATCGCCAGACGTATCCTTGGCGGCGCGCTCGTGTTCGCGGCTGTCGCCGCGTCCGCTGTGGCGTTGGCTGCCCCCGCTGCCAGCAAGGTTGGCAAATTTGATGTGTATGCCGATGCGCTGAAGGCCGGCAAGTACGATGTGTATACGGACGGCGCCAAGCAAGGCAAGTTCGATACGTACACGGACGGAGCCCGCACCGGCCGCTTCGACCCGTACTCGGAAGGTTCGCGCCGCGACGGCAAGTTCGACAGCTTCACCGAAGGCTCGCATAGCTTCAGTGGCGAGATCTCCAAGCAAGGCAAGTTCGATACCTTCAGCGAAGGTACGCACACCTTCACCGGTGATATTGCCGATCGTGCGCTCGACAATTCCCGCTCGGGTGACGGTTCCCTGTACGGCTATCGCGTCTGATCCTCGTAGGTCTTCCCAAAGACCTCGTGCGGCCACTGCGGTGGCCGCAAGTTTTCTCTCCCGCCTGCCCGGCTGACCTCCTCCTCCTTCTCTCTTCGCCAGGCAGGCGCTTTTCTCTTCCGTCGGCTCGTGACCGCGTCAGCGCGCAGGCATGCCCCTCATGCCGAAGGCGGCTGCGTGGCGGTCGCGTCGTGTCCGGGTTCCGGCTGCGCGCGCGGTAACCTGCGCGCGATCGCTGCATAGAGCAGCGGCACTGCCAGCGTACCCAGCACCGTCGCACCCAGCATGCCGCCCAGCACGCCGGTGCCGACCGCCTGCTGCGCACCCGCGCCCGGGCCGGTGCTGATCGCCAGCGGCACCACGCCCAGCACAAAGGCCAGCGAGGTCATCACCACCGGCCGCAGCCGCTGGCGCGCCGCGCGCGTGGCGGCCTCCACCGCGCCCATGGTGCCCGCACCGCTGCGCCGCAACTGCTCGGCATATTCGACGATCAGGATCGCGTTCTTGGCCGCCAGCCCCATGATCACCACCACGCCCACCTTGAAGTAGACGTCGTTGGGCATGCCGCGCAGCCAGATCGCCGCGGCCGCGCCCATCAGGCCGGTCGGCACGATCGCGATCACCGCCAGCGGCAGGGTCCAGCTTTCATACAGCGCCACCAGGCATAGGAAGATAAACAGCAGCGACAGCGCGAACAGCCACGGCGCCTGCGTGCCGGTCTGCTCCTGTTCGAAGGCGCGCCCGGTCCAGCGCACGTCGTATTCCGGCCCGAGCTCGCGCACCAGTTCGGCCAGCCGCGTCATGGCCGCGCCGGTGGTGTAGCCCGGCGCCACCTCGGCATTGATGCGCACCGAGCTGAAGCCGTCGAAGCGCTCGAGCGTGACCTCGCCGCGTCCCCATTCCAGCGAGGCGAACGCGGCCAGCGACACCATCGCGCCCTGTGCGTTGCGCACGTGCACGCGCGCGAGCTGATCCGGCCGCATGCGGAAGGGCGCGTCGGCCTGCAGGATCACGCGCCGCACGCGGCCCTCGCGCGCGACTTCGTCGATATAGCGCGAGCCCAGCGTGGCCGACAGCGTGTGGTGCACGGTATCGGCATCGACGCCGAAGGCCTCGGCCTTGCGGTAGTCGATCTTCAGGTCCAGCGCGGGCACCGGCTGGCCGGTGGTGGCGCGTACCTCGCCCAGCACCGGGTCTTGTCTGGCGCGCTCAAGCAGCTTGTCGCGCGCGGCGAAGAGCGCCTCGCGCCCCACCGGCTGGCGCGCCACCAGGCGCATGTCGAGGCCACCGATGCTGCCCAGTTCGGGCAGCGCCGAGCTGTTGTACGCAAACAGCTGCGCCGCGCCGCGTCCCGGCCAGGTTTCCAGCCCGGCCGACAGCCGCTCCAGCACGGCCTGGGCCGTGTGCTTGCGCCCGCGCGCCTTCCAGTCGGTCAGGCCGATAAACAGGCTGGCGCGCTGCTCGCCGCTGCCGCCGCTGGACCAGCCCAGCACGGCAAAGCTCGAATGCACCGGGTAGTGCTGGTCGCGCATCCACTGTTCCAGCCCGGCCACCAGCCGGCGCGTGTCGGCCTGCGTGCTGCCGGCGGGCAGCTCGACATCGACCACGATCTCGCCGGTATCCTCTTCCGGCAGGAAGCCGCTGGGCATCTTCCACAAGGCGTAGCCGCATGCCAGCGTCAACGCCAGGTAGACCGCCAGCCAGCGCAGCCGCCTGCGCTGCAGCGCCTGCACCCAGCCGGCATAGCGCCCGGTGAAGGCGGCAAAGCGCGCATCGAACCAGGCCAGCGGCCCGCGCGCCGGCGCCGCGCTGTGGCGCAGCAGGCTGGCGCACATGGCCGGCGCCAGCGTCAGCGCAAAGAACAGCGAGAACGCGATCGACACCGCCAGCGTCACCGCAAAGTGCCGGTAGATCACGCCCACCGCGCTGCCGAAGAACGCCATCGGCACGAACACCGCGCACAGCACCAGCGTCACCGCCACCAGCGCGCCCGAGACCTCGCGCATCGAGCGCGCCGCGGCCTCCATCGCGCCCACGCCGTCGGTGCGCATGATGCGCTCGACGTTCTCGACCACCACGATGGCGTCGTCCACCAGGATGCCGATCGCCAGCACCACGCCAAACAGCGTGATCACGTTCAGCGACAGCCCCAGCGCGTACAGGCAGGCGACCGTGCCCAGCAGCGATACCGGCACCACGATGCATGGGATCAGCGTCGCGCGCAGGTTGCCCAGGAACAGGTACAGGATCAGGAACACCAGCACCGTGGCTTCGACCAGCGTCAGCACTACGCGCGAGATCGACGCCTGCACGAAGGTGGCGCCGTCATACGATATCTCATAGCGCACGTCGCCCGGAAAGCCCTTGCTGGCGGCATCGAGCGCCGCGCGCACGGTGCGCGAGGTCTGCAGCACGTTGGCACCGTCGGCCAGCTTCAGCCCGATCGACGCGGCATTGCGCGTGTTGAGCGTGGAGCCGTAGCGATAGTCGCTGGCGGCCAGCTCCACCCGCGCCACGTCGCGCAGCAGAACGGCGGAGCCGTCGGTGGCCGCGCGCACCACGATGCGCCCGAACGCCTGTGCATCGCTCATCGGCGCGGGCGGGCGCACGATCGCCTGGAACGGCTGTCCCGGCACCGCAGGCGCGGCACCCAGCTGGCCCGGCGTCACGTTGCCGTTGCGCGCGCGGATGGCGGCCTCGACCTCGGCCGTGGTCAGGTTGAAGGCATGCAGCTTGTCGGGATCGAACCAGATCCGCAGCGCGTATTCGGCGCCATACGGTTCGGCCTTGCCGATGCCGGGCAGGCGGCGCAGGAGCGGCAGCACCGAGCCGGCGGCAAAGTCGCCCAGCGCGGTCTCGTCCAGCTGCCCGCTGCCGGACACCAGCGACACGTACATGAAGGCGCTGCTGCTGGCCTGGTCGACATAGACGCCGCCGCGGCGCACCGCCTCGGGCAGCAAGGGCTCGGCCTGCGCCACGCGGTTGCGCACGTTGACCTGCGCCAGCTGCGGGTCGGTGCCCTGGCGGAAGCCCAGCGTCACCGTGGCGGTGCCGCCCTCGCTGCTGGAATCCAGGTAAAGCAGGCCGGGGATGCCATGCATCTGCTGCTCCAGCACCGCGGTGACGCGGTCCTCCACCGTGCGCGCGGACGCACCCCGGTAATCGGCATAGATGATCACCGTGGGCGGCGCCACCGCCGGGTACTGGGCGATGGGGATGCGGTTCAGGGCCACCAGGCCCGCTACCACGGTCAGGATGGCCAGCACCCAGGCAAACGCCGGGCGCTTCAGAAAAAACGACGCCATGTCAGGTCAGGGCTGGCACGGGCGCACGGCAAGTGAAGATCGGCCGTGGCTCCGGTGCGGTTGGAACGGAACGGCTTGGGTGTGGAGACGCCGCAAGGCTCAGCGGCAAGAGGCGGCAAGTCGCGGCAAAGCTGGGCCGATGTTGCTGATGGTGCCGATCTGGCCGCGGGTCGGGTCGCCTGTCGGTCAGGGGGCGCGTGGCCCGTCGACCGGGGCCGGCGTGCACCGCGGCGCTTGCAGGGGTCCTGTGGGGAGAACCCGGCGCTGCGGCAGGAAGGATCGGTGAGGATCGACGCCGGCGACTGGCCGTCGTCATGCGGCCTTGCCGGCGATTATAGACAGGGAACAGGGTCCGGACAACGCAAACGTCACATTGCCGGCACCCCTCAGACGTCGGGGGTGGAGTTCGCGCTTACAGGTCGCGCGAGGCGAAGGTATCGCACTTGCGGATATCGCCGGACTCAATGCCGCGCCGCAGCCAGCGCACGCGCTGCTCGCTGGAGCCGTGGGTAAAGGCCTCCGGCACGACATATCCCTGCGACTGGCGCTGCAGACGGTCGTCACCGATCGCGGCGGCGGCCTTCAGGCCTTCTTCGACATCGCCAGGCTCCAGCAGCTGCTGGTTGGCGCGCTGCGCGGTGGCGGCCCAGACACCCGCCAGGCAGTCGGCCTGCAGTTCCATGCGCACCGACAGCTGGTTGGCCTGCGCCTCGCCCATGCGGCGGCGCGCGCTGTCGACCTTGTCCGATACGCCCAGCAGGTTCTGCACATGATGGCCGATCTCGTGCGCGATCACATAGGCCTGGGCAAAGTCGCCGCTGGCGCCGAAGCGCTGGCGCAGCTCGTCATAGAAAGCCAGGTCGATATAGACCTTCTGGTCGCCGGGGCAGTAGAACGGGCCCATCGCCGACTGGCCGGTGCCGCAGGCCGTGGGCGTGGCGCCGGAGAACAGCACCAGCGTGGGAGGTGCATAGCGGCGGTTCAGCTGGGTTTCAAAGATGTGTTGCCAGGTGCGCTCGGTATTGCCCAGCACCTTGCGCGTGAACACCGTCATCTGATCCGTCGCCGGCGGGCGGTTCACCTGATGCTGCTGCTGCTGCTGCTGCGGGCCGGAGCCTTGCAGCACCGAGGCGCCCTGCATGATCAGCATCGGGTCGATGCCGAAGAAATAGGACGCTGCCAGTGCGATGACGATCGTGCCGATGCCAATGGTCTTTGGCCCGGCGCCGAACCCGCCGCCGAATCCGCCGCGGCGGTCTTCAACGTTCTGGCTTTCGGCTTCGTCATCTAGGCGCATGAGGGCTCCGGGATTGGGGGGGGTTGAGTTGCAGGGGGTGGCAATCAGTATAGCAATCCGGGGGTTGGTGCTGCTTCCGCCATCAGCCAGCCGCATCCAGGCGCACAACAAAAAAACACCACCCACTCACCCTGGAGACGGGCAACGCAGGCGGTGTGCGGCAAAACAAAGAAACCGGGTTTGCACCCGGTTTCGTCATGACCTGAACGTTCCGGGACGGGAACGCAACAGCGCAATTACGCCAAAGCAGCCTCACGCGCAGCCGGTGCGGTTGCCACCGCGCTGGCGCCAACTTCAGCCACGCGCAGCAGGTTGGTAGTCCCGCCTTGCCCGAACGGCATCCCCGCGGCGATGGTGATCTGGTCACCCGGCACGGCATAGCCTTCGGCCACCGCCGCGCGCGTGGCGGCTTCGACCATTTCATCCACGCTCTGCACATCCGGGCTCACGGTGGAGTGGACGCCCCAGGCAATGGCCAGGCGGCGAGCGATTTCCAGGTTCGGCGTGATGCTGACGATCGGCGCGCACGGCCGCTCGCGCGCGGCGCGCAGCGCGGTGGCACCCGAGGACGTGTAGGTCACGGTCGCGGCGGCGCCGATGATCTGCGTGACTTCGCGCAGCGCCGCGCAGATGGCATCCTGGCGCGTGTTCAGCGGGGTCTCATGCTGGGCATCGAGCAGATTGCGGTACAGCGGGTCGCGTTCCACCTCGGTGACGATGCGGTTCATCATCGACACCGCCGGCACCGGGTAGCGGCCGTTGGCCGACTCGGCCGACAGCATTACCGCGTCGGCGCCTTCATAGATGGCGCTGGCCACGTCCGATGCTTCGGCGCGGGTCGGGACCGGCGAGTCGATCATCGATTCCAGCATCTGCGTGGCGATCACCACCGGCTTGCCCAGCTGGCGGCACACGCGCAGGATGCGCTTCTGCACGCCGGGGACGCGCTCGGGCGGCAACTCCACGCCGAGGTCGCCGCGCGCCACCATCACGGAATCGGACACGCGCACGATCTCTTCGAGTTGCTGCAGCGCGGCCGGCTTCTCGATCTTGGACAGGATGCCGGCACGGGTGCCGACGATCTCGCGCGCTTCGACGATGTCGGACGGGCGCTGCACGAACGACAGGCCGATCCAGTCAGCGCCAAGCGCCAGCGCGAAGTCCAGGTCCTTGCGGTCCTTCTCGGTCAACGCGGGGATGGGGATCACGGCGTCGGGCACGTTCACGCCCTTGCGGTCGGACAGCGTGCCGTTGTTGACCACGCGCGTGGTGATGGTGCCGGTGGTCACCGCTTCGATCGACAGGCGTACCTTGCCGTCATCGATCAGCAGCGACTGGCCCGGCTGCGCGGCGGCGAACAGTTCGGGGTGCGGCAGGTAGACGCGGGTGCCGTCGCCCGGGGTGGGATCGCTGTCGAGCACGAACACATCGCCCGCGCGCACCGCGACCTTGCCGGCGGCGAAGGTGCCGATGCGCAGCTTGGGGCCCTGCAGGTCGGCCAGGATCGCGATCGGGCGGCCGGTCTCGGCCTCGATCTTGCGCACGGCGTCGTAGCGCGCGCGGTGGTCTTCGTGCGTGCCGTGGCTGAAGTTCAGCCGGAACACGTCGGCGCCCGCCTCGAACAGTTCGCGGATCACCGCGATGTCGGTGCTTGCAGGTCCAAGCGTGGCAACGATCTTCGCTTTGCGCTGGCGTCTCATGATGTCTCCTCTTCCATTCTCGGACGGCGCGCCACGTGGCGCGCCGGGTAATGCTGTTCAGGTGAACGACTGCTTCGGTACGGCGGTACTGCGCTGGCGACTGCAGGCCTACACGATCAGGATGGCGCGGAAGTCATTCACGTTGGTGCGGGTCGGGCCGGTGACGATCAGGTCGTCCACGCCGGCAAAGAAGCCGTAGCCGTCGTTGTTGTCCAGGTGCGCGCGCGCCGACAGCCCGCGCGCGGCGGCGCGGGTCAGGGTGTCGGGCGACAGCAGCGCGCCGGCATTGTCCTCGGAGCCGTCGATGCCGTCGGTGTCGCCGGCGATCGCGTGCACGCCGGCCAGGCCGTCCAGCGCCACCGCCAGCGCCAGCAGGAACTCGGCATTGCGCCCGCCGCGGCCCTTGCCGCGCACGGTCACGGTGGTCTCGCCGCCGGAAAGGATCACGCAGGGCTTGCTGAAGGGCTGGCCGCGCTGCGCGACCTGGCGCGCGATGGCGGCGTGCACTTCGGCCACTTCGCGGGCTTCGCCTTCGATGCAGTCGGACAGGATATGGGCCTCGTAGCCCAGTGCACGCGCGCGCGCGGCCGCGGCTTCCAGCGATTGCTGCGCGGTAGCCAGCGTCACGTTGCGGTGGCCCTCGAAGCGGGCATCGCCGGGCTTGGGCGTTTCGCCGGCGCCGCTTTCCAGGTGGGCGCGCACGTTGGCGGGGACTTCAATGCCGTACTTGGCGATGACGGCCAGCGCGTCGGCGCAGGTGGTCGCGTCGGGCAGCGTCGGGCCGCTGGCGATCAGGGTCGGGTCATCGCCGGGGATATCGGAAATCAGCAGCGTCTCGACGCGTGCCGGTGCGCAGTGCAGCGCGAGCCGGCCTCCCTTGAGCGCCGACAGGTGCTTGCGCACGCAGTTCATCTCGCCGATGCTGGCGCCGCTGCGCAGCAGCGCCTTGTTGACGGCCTGCTTGTCGGCCAGCGTCAGGCCGGGTGCTGGCGCGGCAAGCAGGGCCGAGCCGCCGCCGGAGATCAGGCACAGCACCAGGTCGTCGGCGGTCAGGCCCTGCACCAGTTCCACCATGCGTTGCGCGGCGCGCGCACCGGCTTCATCGGGAACGGGGTGCGCGGCTTCCACCACTTCAATGCGCTGGCACTCGGCGCCATGGCCATAGCGCGTCACCACCAGGCCCGACAGCTCGCCTTGCCAGTTCGCCTCGACCGCCTGCGCCATCGCGGCAGCGGCCTTGCCGGCGCCGATCACTACCGTGCGGCCCTTGGGCGGCGTGGGCAGGTGCGGCGGCAGGCAGTGGCTGGCGCTGACGGAAGCGACCGCGGTATCGAACAGGTCGCGCAGCAACGCGCGCGCTTCGGACTGTCCGGGATGCGCTGCGGCGCGCTGGGGCGAGAGCAGGGCGGCTTGAGGTTCGGTGGCGAGCATGAAAAGTCCTGGTGCTGACGGGGAAAGCTAGTCGTCCCCGCAGGGCGGGGACGACTTGGTTGCTGCTTACTTGGCGATCTGGTGGTTAGACATGATCTCGATCGCGCGGCACAGGGCCGAATGGTCCTGCTTGCCCAGGCCGTTGGCGGCGCAGGTATTGAACAGCTCCTGCGCGGTGGCGGTGTTGGGCAGTGCCACGCCCAGGGCCTTGGCACCCTGCAGCGCCAGGTTCAGGTCCTTCTGGTGCAGCTCGATGCGGAAGCCCGGGTCGAAGGTGCGCTTGACCATGCGCTCGCCGTGCACTTCCAGGATGCGCGAGGCCGCAAAGCCGCCCATTAGCGCCTGGCGCACCTTGGCCGGATCGGCGCCCGCCTTGGAGGCGAACAGCAGGGCTTCGGACACGGCCTGGATGTTCAGCGCGACGATGATCTGGTTGGCCACCTTGGTGGTCTGGCCGTCACCGTTGCCACCGACCAGCGTGACGTTCTTGCCCATCAGGTCGAACAGCGGCTTGACCTGGTCATAGGCTTCCTGCGGGCCACCGACCATGATCGTCAGCGAAGCGGCCTTGGCGCCCACTTCACCGCCCGACACCGGCGCGTCCAAGTACGAGGCGCCCAGCTTGTTGATGCGCGCGGCGAAGTCCTTGGTGGCGATCGGCGAGATCGAGCTCATGTCGACCACGATCTTGCTGTGGCTGGCTTCCTTGCCGGCGGCCTTGAACGCGGCGGCCACGCCCTTTTCGCTGAACAGCACGGCTTCCACGTGCGGGGTGTCCGGCACCATGATGACGATGATGTCGGCACGCTTGGCGACTTCCTCGGCGCTGGTGCAGACGGTCACGCCTGCATCGACCAGCGCTTGCGGGGCCGGGTTGACGTCATGCACGAACAGCGTGTGGCCGGCGGCGCGCAGGTGGCCCGCCATCGGTGCGCCCATGATGCCCAGGCCGATGAAGCCGACGTTGCGTTGGTTTGCCATGTTGATGTCTCCTTGAATGAGATTAAGTCTGTCTTGGTTGGCGTAGGTGGTAACCCGTTACTGCACGCCGTGTTCGGCGCGCCAGCCCAGGCCGGCTTCGGTGGTGGTCTTCGGCTTGTACTCGCAGCCGATCCAGCCCTTGTAGCCGATCTCGTCCAGGAACTTGAACAGGAAGTGGTAGTTCAGCTCGCCGGTCCCCGGTTCATTGCGGCCCGGGTTGTCGGCCAGCTGCACGTGCTTGATCTTCGGCAGGTTGGCCTTGATGGTGTTGGCGATCTCGCCCTCCATCCGCTGCATGTGGTAGATGTCGTACTGCACGTACAGGTTGGGCGCATTGACCTGGTTGATCAGGTCCACTGCCTGCTGCGTGCGCGACAGGAAGAAGCCGGGGATGTCGAAGGTGTTAATCGGCTCGACCAGCAGGTCGATATGCTCGGCGGCGAGCGCGCTGGCGGCGAAGCGCAGGTTTTCCACCAGCGTTTCCTGGGCCTGCTCGCGCTTGACGTTCTGCGGCTGGATGCCGACCAGGCAGTTCAGCTGGCGCACGCCCAGCACCTTGGCGTACTTGATGGCCTCGCCCACGCCGTCCTGGAACTCGCCGACGCGGTCCGGGTGGCAGGCAATGCCGCGCTCGCCCGCTTCCCACTTGCCGGCGGGCAGGTTGTGCAGCACCAGGTCCAGCTGGAAGCGGTTCAGGCGGTCAGCGATCTGGTCCGCGTGGAAGGCATAGGGGAAGAGGAATTCCACGCCGCGGAAGCCCGCGCGCGCGGCGGCTTCGAAGCGGTCGAGAAACCCCACTTCGTTGAACAGCATGGTGAGGTTGGCCGCAAGTTTAGTCATGAGTCTCTCCGGTTTAGTTGTGTTGTCGTTCTGCCGGTGCAGAACCGGTGATGCAGGGGCGCTGGATTTGCGCGGGCCGTAGCCCGCGCTTCCATGTTGGAATGGTGCTGCTTACGCCGTTTCCACTTCTTCCTTCAGGATCGCTTCCTCGATGTCCTCGAGGTCTTCGATCGGCTCGAACTCGTTGACGTTGTCGATCTCGGTGCCCATCGCGATATTGGTCACGCGCTCCAGGATCACCTCGACCACCACCGGCACCGAGAATTCGGCCATCAGGTCGCGCGCTTCGGCGAAGGCCGGAGCGATGTCTTCCGGCTTGAACACGCGGATCGCCTTGCAGCCCAGGCCTTCGACCACCTTGACGTGGTCCACGCCATAGCCGTTCAGTTCGGGCGAGTTGACGTTGTCGAAGGCCAGCTGCACGCAGTAGTCCATCTCGAAGTTGCGCTGCGCCTGGCGGATCAGGCCGAGGTAGGAGTTGTTCACCACCACGTGGATGTACGGCACCTTGAACTGCGCGGCCACGGCCAGCTCTTCGATCATGAACTGGAAGTCGTAGTCGCCCGAGATCGCCACCACATCCGAATCCGGCGAGGCGGTCTTCACGCCGATCGCGGCCGGGATGGTCCAGCCCAGCGGGCCGGCCTGGCCGCAGTTGATCCAGTGGCGCGGCTCATTGACCGACAGGAACTGCGCCGCGGCGATCTGCGACAGGCCGATGGTGCTGACGTAGCGCACGTCGCGCGGGAAGTACTGGTTCATCTCGCGGTACACGCGCTGCGGCTTGACCGGCACGTTGTCGAAGTCGCTCTTGCGCTGCATGGTGCGGCGGCGCTTCTGCACGTCGGCCACCCACGACTTGCGGCACGGCAGGCGGCCGGCCATCTTCATTTCGCGGGCAACTTCGACGAACAGTTCCAGCGCGGCCTTGGCGTCCGACACGATGCCCAGGTCCGGGCCGAACACGCGGCCGATCTGGGTGGGCTCGATATCGACGTGCACGAACTTGCGGCCCTTGGTGTAGACATCGACGCTGCCGGTGTGGCGGTTGGCCCAGCGGTTGCCGATGCCCATCACGAAGTCCGAAGCCAGCAGCGTGGCGTTGCCATAGCGGTGCGAGGTCTGCAGGCCGACCATGCCGGCTTGCAGCGGGTGGTCGTCGGCCAGCACGCCCCAGCCCATCAGGGTCGGCACCACCGGCACGTTGACCAGTTCGGCGAACTCGACCAGCAGTTCCGCCGCGTCGGCGTTGATCACGCCGCCGCCGCACACGATCAGCGGGCGCTCGGCCGCGTTCAGCATCGAGATGGCCTTCTCGATCTGGGCGCGCGAGGCAGCCGGCTTGTACGGCTGCAGCGACTGGTAGGTGTCGACATCGAATTCGATCTCGGCCACCTGCACGTCGAACGGCAGGTCGATCAGCACCGGACCCGGGCGGCCCGAACGCATGATGTGGAAGGCTTGCTGGAACACTTGCGGCACCAGTGCCGGCTCGCGCACGGTCACGGCCCACTTGGTCACGGGCTTGGCGATCGATTCGATATCGACGGCCTGGAAGTCTTCCTTGTACAGGCGGGCGCGCGGGGCCTGGCCGGTAATGCAGAGGATGGGGATCGAATCGGCCCAGGCCGAGTACAGGCCGGTGATCATGTCGGTGCCGGCGGGGCCCGAGGTGCCGACGCAGACGCCGATGTTGCCCGGCTCGGCACGGGTGTAGCCTTCGGCCATGTGCGAGGCGCCCTCGACGTGGCGGGCCAGCACGTGGTTGATGTTGCCCGACTTGCGCATTGCCGAGTAGAACGGGTTGATTGCCGCGCCCGGCACGCCGAATGCCGTGGTCACGCCTTCCTTCTCCAGCACGGCGATTGCCGCGTCGATTGCTCTCATCTTTGCCATGATCTTGTCTCCAGTGATGGTGTGAATTCCGTTGGAGTCGATCCTATTCCCGCAGGCAGGGTGGGATAAACAGAAGGGAGATCAGTTGATTCGATACCTGGGGTACGCAATATCGCCTTGGAAGCTCGATCGGACGGTCGGCGGGGGTACGCCGGGGTACGCAATTGGATATGTGGTGTGACGGTGCGGGCACGCAGCGCAGCGGTGGGTACGGGCCGGCGCCGGCCGGCCGCCGCAGCGCAGTGCGGCAAAATGGCGGGATTCCTCGCCATCCGGGCCGATCATGTATTCCAGGCTGCCGTCTACCTACGAACTGCTTGAAGCGCTTGCCGCCGCCCCGCCCGGGCCGGCCGCCGACCGTGCGGCGCAGGGCGGCCGCCTCGGGCGCGCGCTGTGGGTGGGCTTTATCGCGGCGCTGGTCGCGACCATCCTGAGCGGCGCGGCCCTGGCCGTCTGGCGGCTGTGGCTGAAGCACCCGGTGCCGCCGTGGTCGCTGCGGACCTTCGAGGCGCTGCTGGCCCTGTCCGCCGCCTGCTATGTCGGCGCCGGACTCACGCGCGCCGGCACCGTGCTGGCCAGGCTGCGCCATCCGCTGCGCTGGCAGGCCGCCGAGATGGACCGCCACAGTGTGGCCGAGGATGCGCTGCTGCGCCGGCTGGCGCGCATCCCGCCGCCGCAGCTGCAGGCGCGCCAGCGGCGCGTGGTGTTGCAACTGCGGTTGTGGGAAGGTGCTGCGCGCACCGTGGCAATGCTGCTGGCACTGGCGCCGGCCGCGGCCGTGGTGGCCGCGCTGCCGCGTCAGCAGGCCATGGCCGGGGCGCTGCTGTGGATCTACGGCGTGATGGTGGTGACCGGCGCGGCCTGCTACCTGTACCTGCATGTGCAATGCAGCCGCCCGCTGCGGCGGCTGGCCCATGTGCTGGGCGAAGCGGCCGAGATGAACGCGCAGGTCAGGGCGCGGGCGGCTCCGGGCGGCTGATTCCGCACCGGCGCCGGGTGACGCGGCGTGCCCCTGGCAGCGGCGCTGACGCGGCCGTATGCGGATGCCGCGATCCTGCCCATCAGCCGCGCAGGGATGTCACATCCCCGGGGATGCCGCACAATGGCGCCCGGGAGACGAATATCCGATGGACAAACTCAAGCAAATCGAAGCCTTTATCGCCGTGGTGGAGCACGGCAGCATGGCGGCCGCGGCGCTCACGCAGAACGTGACGCCGGTGATGATCGGCCGCCGCATCAACGCGCTGGAAGCCCGCATCGGCGTCAAGCTGCTGCACCGGTCCACGCGCCGCATTGCCGTGACCGAGCAGGGCGCGGTGTTCATGGAGCAGTGCAAGAAGGCGCTGGCCGACCTGGACCGCGCCGAGATGCTGATTGCCGAAGGCAAGCACAAGGCCACCGGCCACCTGATCGTTTCGGCACCGGCGGCGTTCGGGCGCAAGCACGTGGCACCGCACGCGCCGGCGTTCCTCTCGGCCAACCCGGAAGTGCAGATCTCATTCAACCTGACCGACCGCGTGGTCGACCTGGTGCGCGAAGGCTATGACGTCGGCATCCGCATCGGCGGCGCCATCGACCCGAACTTTGTCGCGATCAAGCTGGCGTCGAACAAGCGCGTGGTGTGCGGCACGCCGGCGTACTTTGCCAGGTACGGCGTGCCGCAGACGCTGGACGACCTGGCCCAGCACAACTGCCTGGCGTTCAACCTGCAGGGCGGCCAGCAGCGCGGCTGGTACTTCAGCCAGAACGGCAAGACCGTGACCGTGCGCGTCAACGGCAACCTGGACTGCAACGACGGCGAGCTGCTGCACCGCTGGACCGGCGAGGGCCTGGGCCTGGGCTGGCGCTCGACCTGGGAGATCCTGCCGCAGCTGGAGAGCGGCGAGCTGATCACGGTGCTGGACGAATACGCGCTGCCGGCCTACGACATCCTTGCCGTGTACCCGCAGCAGCGCCCGGTGCCGGCCAAGATTCGTTTCTTCATCGAGCACCTGAAGGCGCAGTTCGCGCGCCCGGGCTACTGGATGGACACGGCGGGCGGCAACTGAGGCCGCCGCCGAGCGCGATGCCGATCACAGCCTGGCTGGCCGACCTGGTGGTCATCGTGCACGGGCTGTTTATCCTGTTCGTGGTGGCGGGCGGACTGCTGGTATTGCGATGGCCGCGTGTCGCATGGCTGCACCTGCCCGCGGCGGCATGGGGCGTGCTGATCGAATGGTCCGGCTGGATCTGCCCGCTGACGCCGCTGGAAAACACGCTGCGCCAGGCTGCCGGGCAGGCGGGCTACAGCGGCGGTTTTGTCGAGCGCTACCTGTTGCCGCTGATCTATCCGGCCGGGCTTACGCCGGCGGTGCAACTGTGGCTCGGCGCGGTGGTGCTGGCGGTCAACGTGGCGGTCTATGTGCTGTGGTGGCGCCGACGGCGCCACCACTGAGCGCGTTGCTTCAGCCCGCCGGCTCGAAGCGCGGCGCGCGCTTCTGCATATTGGCCAGCACTGCCTCGCGCTGGTTGGGCGAGCCGACCAGCCGGTCCTGCTCATCGGACTCGGCCTGCAGGATGGCGGCATTGTCGCCGCGCTCCACCACCGCCATCAGGCGCTTGGCCGCACGGATCGCATCCGGGTTCTTCTGTGCCACTTGGCGCGCGGCTTCCAGCGCCGCGGCGCGCGGGTCGTCGGCCAGGTAGGTGCCAAGGCCCAGTTCGCAGGCTTCGGTGCCGCTCAGCACGCGCGCGCTGTAGATCAGCTCGCGCAGCACGTCGGGGCGCACCAGGCCGCGCGTGAGCACCATGCCGGCCATGTCGGGCACCAGCCCCCACTTCATTTCCATAACCGACAGCCTGGTATCGGGCGCGAGGTAGCGTACGTCCGCCCCCAGCGCCACCTGTAGCCCGCCGCCGAAAGCCACGCCGTGCACCGCCGCGAAGACCGGCACCGGCAGCTCGCGCCAGACCATGCACGCGTACTGCGGGCGATTGGACATGCCGTGGGTACGCTTGCCGAGGCGGCCCGCGCCGATGCTGTCGTTGTGGGATTCGCCGCCACCGTCCGACAACATGCCCGCCATGCTGCCCATGTCCAGCCCCGCGCAGAAGGCGCGGCCTTCGCCTGACAGGACCACGGCGCGCAGGTCGGGCATGCGCGCCAGTTGCTCGCCGGTCTCGATCAGTGCGTCGAACATGGCCTGGTCGAGCGCGTTCATCTTGTCGGGGCGGTTCAGGCGGACGTCGGCGACGCCGTCTTCGATGGTGACGAGGATACGTTCGTTGCTGCTGGCGCTCATGCGCTGGCTCCTTATGATGTGGGTGCTCAACGGCCCTTGAACTGCGGCTTGCGCTTCTCCATGAAGGCGGCCACGCCTTCCTTGCAGTCATCGCTGCGGCTGGCACGCGACTGCAGCGTGGCTTCCACTTCGAGCTGCGCGGCCAGGTCGTTGTCGAAGCTCTGGTTGAGGGCTTCCTTGATCATGCCGTAGGCCATGGTCGGCATGGTGGCCAGGTGGCGGGCCAGCTTGCCGGCCTCGTCCTGCAGCGCGTCGTCGGCGTGGACCTTCCACACCAGGCCGATGCGCTGGGCCTCCTCGGCATCGATCTTTTCGGCCAGGATGGCCAGCGCGCGGGCGCGCATCTCGCCGGCATAGCGCGGCACGAAGTAGGTGCTGCCGGCGTCCGGGACCAGGCCGATCTTGGAGAAGGCCTGCAGGAAGCTGGCCGAGCGAGCCGCCAGCACCACGTCGCCCGCCAGCGCCAGGCTCATGCCGGCACCGGCGGCCACGCCGTTGACCGCGGTGACGACCGGCTTGGGCATCTGGCGCAGCGCCATGATGATCGGGTGGTAGCGCTCGCGTAGCAGCGTGCCGGAATCGGTGATGCCATCCTTGCCGCGCGCGGCCAGGTCGGCGCCGGCGCAGAAGCCGCGGCCCGCGCCGGTGATCAGCACGGCGCGCACGCCGGCGTCGCCGGCGGCGCGCTCAACGCCCTCGCGCAGCTCGCGCATCAGGTCGCCGTTCATTGCGTTGAGCACGTCCGGGCGGTTCAGGGTCAGCGTGGCCACGCCTTCGCTGGCTTGATAGAGGACGGATGCCGTCATGGGGGGTCTCCTGGTCTCGTGGTCGGTATTCGGTACGGTGATTTACTGCGGCTTCTTCAGCGCATCGGCCGAGGCGTCGCCCAGCTTGCTGCCGCCGTCGCAGTCGAGGATGGTGCCGGTGACGTAGTGCGCGTTGTCGCTGCTCAGGTACATCGCGGCATCGGCGATATCGTCCTTGGTGCCGTAGTCGCGCAGCGCCAGGCGGGCCTTGTAGCGCGCCTCCATCTCGGGCGTGGGCGCCAGCCGCGCCATGCCTTCGGTGTCGGCGATCGGCCCGGGCGAGATGCCGTTCACGCGCACGCCGGCCGGGCCCCATTCCATCGCCAGGCACTTGATCAGCATGTTGATGCCGGCCTTGGCGGCGCAGGCATGGGCCTGGAACATCATGGCGTTGACCGCCTGCGGCGCGGTGATGGCGATCAGCGATGCACCCGGCTTGGCCAGGTGGTCGAAGCTGGCGCGGAACACGTTGAAGGTGCCGAGCAGGTCGATATCGACCACGGTCTTGAAGGCATTGGCCGACATGCCGACCACGGGCGCGAGGAAGTTGCCTGCGGCGCCGGAGATCACCACGTCGATCGGCCCCAGTTCGTCCTGGGCGCGCGCGAAGGCCGCTTCCACGGCGGGATAGTCGCGCACGTCGGCGGCCATGCCGATGGCGGTGCCGCCGGCCGCGGTGATGGTGTCGGCGGCGGCCTGGATGCGCTCGGCGGTGCGGCTGATCAGCGCCAGCTTCGCCCCGGCGCGCGCGAAGCCGTGCGCGATGCCGAGGTTGATGCCGGAGGAGGCGCCGGCGACGAATACGGTCTTGCCGGCAAAGGCGTCGGGGCGGAAGGCACTGGGCATGGGAAGTCCTCTCGATCGATGGTCAGGCGATGCGGGCCGCGATCCGGCGTCGGGCAGAACCGTGGCGGGGCGAAATGCAGGGGAGGGCTAGCGCCGGCGGCGTGGCTGCACGGCAGGTATCGCGCGATGGCGCATGACGGTCTCCATGTTTCTGTTCTGGTGTGCGTCCGCCCCCGATGCTGCGGGGGCGGCGCCGGCCTCTGGCCTCTGGCCTCTGGCCTCCGGCATCCTAACCCGAAGCCGGGATTCGATTTCGCGTATTGCCGGCAATGCCGGCCGCCGCGGACGCAACAATGGCGGCGCCGGGAATGCCGTCCGGGGGCTGCAACTAGCTGGCGGGAAAGGGAAAAACGGGTGCGCCAGCGTGGCGGCGAAGGGGCGGGACAGGGCGCCATTCCGCAGCGCAAAACCCAGTCCTCAGAAAAAAGAAAGCCCGCACACCGTTGCAGCGTGCGGGCAGCCTTCCGACGATGAGGTGCCGGAAGGCGGAGTGCTCATGAAGTGCGCCCCCGCGTCTTCATGGCGGGGTCAAGTGTGCGCGTGGGCGGCTGGGGCCGCTTTGACTCACATCAAGCGGACGCCTACGCGAGCAGCGCGGTCACCAGGTCCTTGCCGCGCGACACCGGCGCGGTTTCCTCGAAATGCAGCGCACCTTCCACGTGGCCCAGGTGGTCCACCATCAGCGCGACGGCCCGCTCGACATCGCCGGCGCGGGCGGCCTCGATGAATTCGCGGTGCTCGTCGGAGGAGCAGGCCGCGTCGCGGCGCGACTGGTACAGCATGGTGATGACCGCGCTGCGCGTCGACAGCTCGCGCATCATCTCGGTCAGCACGCCGTTGCCGACCACCTCGGCCAGCACGATATGGAAGTCGCCCAGCAGCCGGGTGCGCACCTGCGCATCGTTGCCCGTCAGCGCCTTGCGCTCGGCCGCCAGGTGCTTGTCAATCCGCTTGTAGTCGGCGGGCGTCGCCTTGGCGACGAACTCGCGCGCCAGCGCCGCTTCCAGGATGCGGCGCACCGCGAAGACCTCGCGCGCCTCTTCGGCGCTGGGCTTGGCCACGAAGGCGCCCTTGTCCGGCACGATCTGGATGACCTTGTCCTTGGACAGCATCAGCAGCGCCGCGCGCACCTTGGTGCGGCTGACGCGGTAGACACTGGCCAGGGCCTCCTCGCGCAGCTTGGTGCCGGGCGGCAGGCGGTGCGAAACGATGGCCGCGACTATGTCTTCGGCGATCGCCTCGGCGGTCATGTCAGGATCGATATGCTCGGGCATGGCAGCGCACTTGCGCAGAGGCTGCGCGGTTGGGGAGATGCGTGATTCTATCGCCCTGGCACGGCGACCGGAGATCCGGCGTCCACGCCGTCCTCCGCCATCGCGGCCAGACCCGCATCCAGGTCGGTCGCTTCAATGGTGCCGTTGAGCACGCCATGGGCCCGTTCGCGGTCGATATCCTTCTCCCAGGCGGCCACCACCACGGTGGCCACGCAGTTGCCGATCAGGTTGCCGAGCGCGCGGGCGATGCCGATGAACCAGTCCACCGACAACACCAGCACCAGCCCGATCGCCGGAATCGCCGGGTGCGCCGACAGCGTTGCCGCCAGGATCACGATGGCCGAGCCGGGGATGCCGTGCGCGCCCTTGGAGGTGACCAGCGCCACCGCCAGGATGCCAAGCAGGTCGCCCAGCGCCAGCGGCGTGTTGGTCGCCTGCGCGATAAACACCGCGGCCAGCGTCAGGTAGATCGAGAACGCATCCAGGTTGAACGAGTAGCCGGTCGGGATCACCAGGCCCACCACCGACTTCTTGATGCCCATGAACTCCAGCTTCTTCATCACCTGCGGCAGCACGCTGTCGGACGAGGCCGTGCCCAGCACCACCAGCAGCTCGGCGCGCAGGTAGCGGATCAGCTTGATCACCGAGAAACCGCACACGCGCATGATCGTGCCCAGCACCACCAGCACGAAGATGGCCACCGCGCCGTAGAACAGGAACACCAGGAAGCCCAACTGCTTGAGCGAGCCGATGCCGTACTTGCCCACGGTAAAGGCCACCGCGCCCAGCACGCCCAGCGGCGCCAGCTTGATGATGAAGCCCATCATCTTGAACAGCGTGTGCGAGAAGGTATCGATCAGCCTGACCAGCGGCCGGCCCGGCTCACCCACCAGCGACAGCGCGCAGCCGAACAGGATCGATACCACCAGTACCTGCAGCACGTCGCCATTGGCAAAGGCACCGAACACGGTATTGGGGATCAGCTTGAGCAGGAAATCGACGGTGCCCTGGTCCTTCACCTTGGTGGCATTGTCGATATAGCCGGCGATGGCCGACGCATCGAGCGAACGCGGGTCGACATTCATGCCGACGCCGGGCTGGAACACATAGGCCAGCAGGATGCCAAGCGCCAGCGCGATGGTGGTGACGATCTCGAAGTACACCACCGCCTTGATGCCGACGCGGCCGACCTTCTTCAGCTCGCCCGCACCGCAGATGCCGGCCACCACCACGCAGAATACGATCGGGCCGATCAGCATCTTGATCAGCTTGATAAAGGCATCGCCAAGCGGCTTGAGCTTGGCGGCGAACTCGGGGAATGCCAGGCCGAGTGCCGTGCCAATCACCAGGGCAATCAGCACCTGGCCAAACAGCGAACGGGTGAAGCGGGTATGCAAACGGGGCTGGGGGGTGCCGGGGCGGGGCTGCGAGGGAACTGCATGCTGCATGGTTGTCTCCGTACCGGGCCGGTCCGGCGCCTGTGCATTGGCTGGTGCTGGCTGGCCCATCTGATCCAGGAATCACCGGCGGCCCCGTACTGCTCTACTGGCGGGTGGCTGCCGGCCTTACGTTCCGTGCGGGGCTTCCGGGTCGGGAGCGCGCCACCTCGCGGATAGCCCCCCTGTTGAGGCGGAATCCACGCAATCGCCTGTGCGGACCGGATTGTCCGCGGCAAATTGTCTGAACGTAGAAGCGAATATAGTGCATATCATTTTTGTATGCAATTTTTGAATTCACTGTGCTAACATGAATCGCACAGAATAGAGCTTCGGCCCGGGCGCCCCGCCCGCGCCGGCAGGCCTAGCGGCAGACACCGGCGGGCCTTGCCGGACCACCCGCCGCGGCGTTCACGCACTTCCAGCAGGAGACAACGCATGGCAGCAAATCCGTCGCCGTCCGCCGCAGAGACTGGCACGCGCATCATGGCCTGGGCCGACGCCCTGGCCGTCCACACCGAGCAGCCCGGCATGCTCACCCGTACCTACCTGACCGAGGCCCACCACGGCGCCGCCGCGCAGCTGACCGAATGGATGCAGCAGGCCGGCATGACGGTGCGGCGCGACGCCGCCGGCAACGTGATCGGCCGCTATGAGGGCACCACGCCCGACGCGCCAGCGCTGCTGACCGGTTCGCACTTCGACACCGTGCGCGACGGCGGCCGCTATGACGGCAACCTCGGCGTGATCCTGCCGACCGCGTGCGTGGCCGAATGGAACCGCCAGGGCAAGCGCTTCCCGTTTGCGATCGAGGTGGTCGGCTTTGCCGAGGAAGAGGGCGTGCGCTTCAAGGCCACGCTGCTGGGCAGCCGCGCCATCGCCGGCACCTTCGACAACAACGTGCTGGACAACGTCGACGACAGCGGCAAGACCATGCGCCAGGTGATGCGCGAGGCCGGTTTCGACCCCGCTGCCTTGCCCGCCGCCAGGCATGACCGCAGCCAGGTCGCGGCCTTCATCGAAGTCCATATCGAGCAAGGTCCGGTGCTGCTCAATGAAAACCTGCCGGTGGGCGTGGTGACCGCCATCTCCGGCGCCACCCGCTTTATCGTCGAGCTCGAAGGCCTGGCCGGCCACGCCGGCACGGTGCCGATGGACATGCGCCGCGACGCCGCCATGGCCGGGGCCGAGATCGGCCTGTATATCGAGAAGCGCTGCGGCGGCAAGCCGGGCCTGGTCGGCACGGTCGGCCAGTTCAACGTGCCCAACGGCGCCACCAACGTGGTGCCCGGCCATGCGGTGTTCTCCATCGACATCCGCTCGGGCATTGATGCCGAGCGCGAGGCCGCCGCCAACGACGTGCTGGCCGAGATCGAGCGTGTGTGCGCGCGCCGCAACGTGCGCGCGCAAGTGCGCAAGACCCACGAGGCGAAGAGTGTGCCGTGTGCCCCGTGGCTGCAAGAGCAATGGGCCGCCGCGATTGCCCGCCAGGGCGTGCCGGTGCGCCACCTGCCGTCGGGCGCCGGCCACGACGCCATGGCCATTGCCGCCATCGCCGACGTCGCCATGCTGTTTGTGCGCTGCGGCAACGGCGGCATCAGCCACCATCCCACCGAAACCATGACCGCCGAGGACGCAGCCCTGTCCGCGCGCGTGTTCAGCGATTTCGTCGAGCACTTCCGCCTGCCGCAGTAAGCCAGTGCAGACTCCCCGGAACCCACCCGAACCCTCCTCCGTAGTTAAGAGAACAAGTCATGACCGCACGAGACAATATGAACCCGACTGAAACCACGCTGACGCAATTCATCGACCAGCACCGTCCGGAACAGGAAGCCTTCCTGGCCGAACTGGTCAAGGTTCCCTCGGACAACCCCGCAGGCGACTGCGACGCCCATGGCAAGCGCGCCAAGGAGCTGCTGGAGGGGCTGGGCTTCACGGTGGAGGCGCACAAGGTGCCGGACGAGCTGGTGAAGGCAGCCGGCATGATCAGCGCCACCAACCTGGTCGTGCGCAAGCAGTTCGGCACGGGCGGCCCGACCATCGCCATGAACGCCCACGGTGACGTGGTGCCCCCGGGCTTGGGCTGGACCAAGGACCCGTACGGCGGCGAAGTGGCAGACAGCGAGCACGGCCCGGTCATGTACGGCCGCGGCGTGGCGGTGTCCAAGTCGGATTTCGCCACCTACACCTACGCCGTGCTGGCGCTGATGGAGGCCGAGAAGCAGGGCGCAACGATCAACGGCGCGGTCGAGCTGCAGTTCACCTATGACGAGGAAACCGGCGGCGACATCGGTCCCAAGTTCCTGCTCGACAACAACCTGAGCAAGGCCGACTACGCCATCTCGGCCGGCTTCTCGTATGGCATCACCTCGTCGCACAACGGCTGCCTGCACGTCGAAGTGACGGTCAAGGGCAAGCAGGGCCACGCCGCCATGCCGCACACCGGCGTGGACGCGATCGAAGCCGCCACCCACATCCTGCAAGCCATCTACGGCCTGCGTGCCGAGCTGGCCACGCGCAAGTCCAAGGTGCCGGGCATCGACACCGCCACGCTGAACGTGGGCCTGATCAAGGGCGGCATCAACACCAACGTAGTGCCTGACCTGGTGACCTTCCGCGTCGACCGCCGCATGATCCCCGAGGAAATCGGCTTCGACGCCGAAGGCGAGATCCGCGCCGTGGTGGAAAAGGCCGCCAAGGACCGTCCGGGCATCGAAGTGAAGGTCGAGCGCATCATCCTGGCCGAGCCGCTGTCGGAACTGCCGGGCGTGGAAAAGCTGATCGGCGCCCTGAAGAGCCGTGCCGAGTCCGTGTTCGGCGTGGAGATCCCGGTGCAAGGCGTGCCGCTCTACACCGACGCCCGTCACTACACCAAGCGCGGCATCCCGACCGTGCTGTACGGCGCCGGCCCACGCACGCTGATGGAAGCCCGCGGCCATAACTCGGACGAGAACCTGCGCCTGAACGACCTGAACCGCGCTACCAAGGTGGTGGCGCTGGCGCTGTCGGACCTAATGAAGTAAGGCTTGGGCGCCGGCAGGCGCCGGGCTTTGCTGCGCAAGACGCCATGGAGGAATCCGTGGCGTTTTTGTTTGATGCGGGCGGGATGGGATTGATCCCGCCGCTCACTTCGAGTCTGACATTCCGGGACTCGGCAGTATTTCCGCCCGCCAGGCCGCGAACTCGGCTTCGACTCGCTCGTGAGGTATTCCTTCCCCAGCTCGGATGCTCGCTCTGCCTGCTTCAACTTTGGCGCGCAGGTAGTCGTCGTCATCGTAGACATGCTCGCAAAACTCCAGTACACGAGCATCAGGTCAGCGATTACATCCGAAGCGGGACGCTGTTCAACCTCGATCGCCTGCAGGAATGCGAATTTGAGCTTTGCATCCAGCGTAATGGTGAAGTCAGTTTTCTTGGGCATGGGCAGGTTCCGATGAGGTGCTCTGACCATAGCCATTCTTCAGACTGCCATCCCATCGCTCAAGCAGACTCGTCTGCCGCAACAACGGAAAAGTCTCTTATCCCGGCAGCGTCATCGCCCCCGCCCCCAGCACCCGTTGCATCAGCACCGTGTCGATCCACTGCCCATGCTTGAACCCCACCGCCTCCAGCCGGCCGACAGTGCGAAAGCCCAGCCGCTCATGCACGGCCAGCGAACCGGCACCTTCGCCGCCGGCGGTGCAGGCGATCACGGCGACCATCTGGCGCCAGGGACCGGTCTCGCAGCGGGCGACCAGTTCGGCCAGCAGGGCCTGGCCCAGGCCCTCGCCGACGCGGCGGTGGTCGATATAGATCGAGTCCTCGATGGCAAAGCGGTAGGCGCTGCGCGCGCGGTAGGACGAGGCATAGGCATAGCCCAGCACCTCGCCGTCGCGCACGGCGACCAGGTAGGGCAGGCCCTTGCGCTGCACTTCGGCAAAACGCTGCTGCATCTCGTCCAGGCCCGGCGGCGCTTCCTCGAACGAGGCGCGGCCGTGCAGCACATGGTGCGCGTAGATGGCGTGGATGGCGGGGACGTCGGCGGGCGTGGCGTCGCGCAGGGTAAAGGGTTTGCGCGTGCCGGCGGACGGCGTCGTGGCGGAAAGGGTAGTGGAAGTCATCGGGAATGGCGCCCTATGCAAGGACTTGGGGCAACGCAGGATGCGTGCCGGGCACATGCACCAGCGTGATCCTGCGCGAGGGCCGGTGTCTTGTATATAGTGCGGATTGATTTGCACCGCATTAGTGCCAACGCCCCGGGGCGAGGCACGGCAACGACAAGAAAGGACCCTGCCATGATCACCATCTACCACAACCCCCGCTGCTCCAAGTCGCGCGAAACGCTCGCCCTGGTCCAGGCCGCCAGCGAGCGGCTGGGCGAACCGGTGGAAATCGTGGAATACCTGAAAGAGCCGCCGTCGCTGGCCACGCTGCGCCAGTTGCACACCATGCTGGGCGTGCCGGTGCGGGAGATGCTGCGCGACAACGAAGCGCCGTATGCCGAGCTGGGCCTGGCCGATCCCGGCCTGACCGAGGCCGAGCTGCTGGCGGCCGTGGCTGACAACCCGATCCTGCTGCAGCGTCCGGTGGTGGTGCGCAACCGCCACGCCGCGATCGGCCGGCCGCCCGAGAACGTGGCACCGCTGCTGGCCTGAGCCAGCCAATGCACGGCCCCAAATAAAACCGGCCCCCACGTTGTGGGGGCCGGCCGGTGCTTGAGGCAAACAGCTTCAGGCGGGTCGTCTAATGAACACCCAGCCAGTGCATGGCCTCCTGACCGAAAGCGATGGCCGCAAGCACGACCAGCAGCACCACCAGCGTCACCGTGCTGACGTATAGCGTGGCCTTGGCGACTTCGGCGTCCTCATCCGAGGTGTGGCGATGGGTAATGGGTGTGGCGCCCCGCGTGGCATGCGGCCAATGAATCCGGCCGGCCAGGTCTCTCAAGTGCAGGTCGGTATGAAAACGCATGATCGACACCTCCTCGGCAGGCGCCGCGCGATCCGGGCAACATGGCTCAAATGGCATATGGCGTGGCTGCGCAAGTGCGCCGGATAGTCTGTGGCTCGTTTCGCCCGGTACGCCATATCCGCTTCTACTATAGGCGCGCTGGCGTCAGATGCTAACGCAAGCCTGCAAGGGGCGTGCCGCCGGGGCTGCCGCGGCGCAGCAACCGATTCAGGGTTGCCCGGGCGAAGGTGAGGGCTCGCTACCGTCCGTTTCCTCGTCGGGCATCAGGCTGGCCAGTGCGGCCTCGCGCTCACGTAGCGTAGCCAGCATGTTGCAGAACAGCGCACCCTGTTCGAGCGCATCGTCCAGCGCCACATGGGTGTGCGGCAGCGGATCCATCCAGGCGGCCGGGAAGGCCGCCTTGACGGTCTTGCGATAGGGGCGCCCGGTCAGCGCAAAGCCCAGCGTCTTGATGTCGAGGGCGGCCCAGCCAAAGGGCGAGCGCCCGGCGAACCGCATCATGTACCAGAACATCCAGGTGAAATCGAAGCCGGCCGGGAAGGCCACGAAGACCGGCTTGCCGGGCAGGCTCTCGACCCATTCGACATAGCGGACCATGGCGTCCTCGGGCCGCTGCAGGTCGCGCCGGCAGGCGCTCCAGGCCTCGGGCTGGGTCTGCCACCACTGCATCTGCACCGGGTGGCCGGCGGCGCCGGGCAGGGTCTCAAGGTTGGCGGAAAACGTGCCCACCACGGTCTTGTCCGCCAGCATCGCCGCGGACGCGAACGACAGCATCGAATGCGGGCCCGGGATCGGGCCGTCGGCCTCCACGTCGGTGCTGACGTAGATCTCCGGGCGGGTGTCGGGCGCCTGTCGCTTGGCCATGGCGTCAGCCCACGTCGATCAGATGGTCAGCCACGTAGGGGTTGTTGCGACGCTCTTCGCCGAAGGTCGAGACCGGGCCGTGGCCGGGGATGAAGGTTACGTCCTCCCCCAGCGGCCACAGCCGCGTGCGGATCGAGCGGATCAGGTCGGCGTGGTTGCCGCGCGGGAAGTCGGTGCGGCCGATCGAGCCGGCGAACAGCACGTCGCCCACCACCGCCAGCCGGTTTGCGCGCGAGAAGAACACCACGTGGCCGGGCGTGTGGCCGGGGCAGTGGTAGACCTCCAGCGTCTCGTTGCCGAACTGCACGGTGTCGCCGTTCTCCAGCCAGCGGTCTGGCTCGAAGCTCTCGGCCTGGCCGAAGCCGAAGCGGCGCGTCTGTTCGGGCAGCTGCTCGATCCAGAAGCGCTCGTCCTGCTGCGGGCCTTCGATCGGGATGCCCAGCTCGCGCGCGAGCGCCGCGGCGCCGGCGCAGTGATCGACATGGCCATGTGTCAGGAAGATCTTTTCCAGCGTGACGCCTTGCTCCTTGACCGCCGCGCGGATGCGATCCAGGTCGCCGCCGGGATCGCAGACCGCGGCGCGGCCGGTGCTTTCATCGATCAGCAGCGAACAGTTTTGCTGGAAGGGCGTGACGGGAATGAGCAGGGCTTTCATGGACGATTTCTTGTGCGCCGGGCGCCTTCTGGCCGGGCGCCACGGACTGGCCCGCACGAACGGCGGGCGGTGCCCAGCATTGTAGCGCCGGGCGGCGATTCACCGCCCGCAAGGCAAGCCGCGTGCTTTATGCGTTACCCGTGCGAAAGCCCCGTCTCGGGCGGAAATCCCTTGCCACAAGCGGGATTCCGGGCAGATAGGCCACGATGGTGCGAAATCGCACAGACTTCGTAACAAATTGAAAGAGATAGTCGTAAAGAGTCAATGTTAGACTGCCGCCCATGTTACGGATCTCCGCTCTCGCCAAGCGCTGGCAACGGCTTGCCAAGCTCGGCGCATGCACCGCATGCGCCGTGGTGCTGGCCGCCTGTGCCACGCCCCCTGAAGGCGACCACGCAAGCAACGACAACGCAGGCGCCGTGCCCACGCGCGCGACGAAGAGCGGCAAGGCCGGCAGGACCGATCGCACCGACGCCGACAAGTCCGCGCGTGCCTCGGACAGCGGCAGCTGGAACCTGTTCGGCTATGACGCGGACGAAGGCCGCAGCGGCAGCTCGCTGGAAGGCCTGCGCGCCGACATCGGCACGTTCGAGCAGC
The DNA here is from genome assembly GCF_058782875.1 of Cupriavidus sp. FW305-F7. Taxonomy (NCBI): domain Bacteria; kingdom Pseudomonadati; phylum Pseudomonadota; class Betaproteobacteria; order Burkholderiales; family Burkholderiaceae; genus Cupriavidus; species Cupriavidus sp. FW305-F7. Next base: position 68,548 of record NZ_JBYSYC010000023.1, read on the forward strand.
GCGGCGTCGCGTCCTGGTACGGCAAGGGCTTCCACGGCCGCAAGACCGCCAACGGCGAACGCTTCGACATGCGCGCCATGACCGCCGCCCATCCTTCGCTGCCGCTCGACAGCTGGGTGCTGGTGCGCAACCTGCGCAATAACAAGGTAGCAGTGCTGCGCATCAATGACCGCGGGCCGTACCACGGCAACCGCGTACTGGACGTGTCCTTCGGCGCTGCGCGCCGCCTCGGCTTCGTCGACCGCGGCGCCACCAACGTTGAAATCCGCCGCCTGACGCGCACCGAAGTGGCCGCGCTGGGTCCGCAGGTCGAGGCCGGCGGCACCGAGGCCGGCGACGGCAGCGGCGACGACGACGTATCCGTGCCGGAACTGGCCAATTCGCTGGCGCCCGCCAAGGCGCGCAAGTGGACCAGGGCCAGCGGCAAGACCGTCAAGCGCACACGGCGCTGACCAGCGCAGCGCCGCCGCATGCCGCCGCGCGCTGACACCTCCGCTTTACCTTCCTCCTCCCCATCCCGGGACCACGCGCGGGCCGCGTCAGTCCTCTGCCTGCCCCGCGCGCTGCGCCAGCGCCAGCTGGTAGAGCGCATCGGTGCCGGCGCCGGTGATGGCGGCCGCGAGCTTGGCGGCGCGCTTGGCCGGCAGCTCCGCCAGCAGCAGCGCCAGCACGCGCTGGGCTTCGGCATCCGGCAAGCCGTCCGCGGCCGTTGCGACGCCAGCGCCTTCCACCACCAGCACGAATTCCCCCTTGGCCCGGTTCGGGTCGGCGGCCAGCCAGGCCGGCGCCTGCGCCACTGGCAGCACCGCGATGTCCTCGAACAGCTTGGTCAGTTCACGCCCGACCAGCAGCCGGCGCTCGCCTGGCAGGCCCGCGGCCAGCGCGGCCAGCGTGTCGGCAATGCGGTGCGGCGCCTCGTAGCAGACCCAGGCGTGGTCCAGCGCCGCCAGCCGGGCGATGGCCTCGGTGCGCGCCTTGGGCTTGTTGGGCAGGAAGCCGACAAAGGTGAAGCGGCCCTCGCCGGCATCGAGCATGTCGCCCGCCACCGACAGCGCGGCCACCGCGGCACTGGGCCCGGGCAACGGCACCACCGGATGGCCGGCGGCGCGCACCGCCTCGACCAGGCGCGCACCCGGGTCGGAGATGCCCGGCGTACCGGCATCCGAGACGTAGGCGATGCGCTCGCCGGCCGCCAGGCGCGCCGCGATGCGGACCGCGGCCTCGCGCTCGTTGTGCTCGTGCACGGCCACCAGCGGCCGCTGCAGGCCCACGCGCGACAGCAGCTGGCCGGTATTGCGGGTGTCTTCGCAGGCCACGGCGTCGGCCAGGCCGAGCACATGCAGCGCGCGCAGCGACAGGTCGGCGACGTTGCCGATGGGCGTGGCCACGACATAAAGGGTGCCGGCCGGGTAGGACTGGCTGGCCGCCAGGGAGATCCAGTCACTCATGCTTGAGAACTTCCGTTGATGCGATCATTCAAATCCACCACGCAGTTGCAAACCACACAGCTACGCGGTGCGCAGGCGGAGGACCGGGCCCTGGCACACCTGCGGCGCCAGGGCCTGGAGCCCGTGGTTCGCAATTATCGCTGCAAAGGCGGCGAGATCGACCTGGTCATGCGGGCGCCGGACGGCACGCTGGCGTTCGTGGAGGTGCGCCGGCGCAGCGGCAGGGGCTTCGGCGGCGCTGCCGCCAGCGTCACGCCGGCCAAGCAGCGCCGCGTGCTGCTGGCGGCCGCGCATTACCTGGCCACGCTGGCGCAGGTGCCGCCGTGCCGCTTCGACGTGGTGGCCCTGGAACCCGGCCGGCTGGACTGGCTGCAGCATGCCTTTGACCAGAATGCCGCCGGGGCTGTTTCATATCCGCGGCAGACCCTGAGGTACGATCCGCGGATCGCAATGGCAACAACAAGGCCCCCAGAGCCATGAGTATCGACAGTATCCAGCAACAGTTTCTAGACAGCGCCGAGACCAAGCGACAGGCTGCGGCGGTGATGGCCCCTTATATCGACGCCGCCGTGGAACGCATGGTCGGCGCGCTGACCAGCGGCAACAAGATCCTGGCCTGCGGCAACGGCGGCTCCGCAGCCGATGCGCAGCACTTTGCCGCCGAACTGGTCGGGCGCTTCGAGCGCGAGCGCCCGGGCCTGGTCGCGATCGCACTGACCACCGACAGCTCGATCCTGACCGCGATCGGCAACGACTATGACTTCAGCAAGGTGTTTTCCAAGCAGGTCGAGGCGTTGGGCCAGCCCGGCGACATCCTGCTGGCGCTTTCCACCTCGGGCAATTCGGCCAACGTGATCGCCGCCATCGAAGCCTCGCGGCAGCGCGAGATGGCCGTGATTGCGCTGACCGGCAAGGGCGGCGGCACCATTGCCGGCCTGCTCGATGAATTCGATATCCACCTGTGCGTGCCGAGCGAGCGCACCGCGCGCATCCAGGAAGTGCACCTGCTGACCCTGCATTGCCTGTGCGACGGCATCGACGAGGCACTGCTCGGGGAAGCCTGATCCTGCCTTCCTCCCATTCCCAACATCCAGCCACAGCAAGGACCGCATGACGAACCTGCCCACTACGCAAGCCCCCCGGAACGGCGCCGGCGCGCGCCATCCTTCCCGCACCGCCGGCCTGGGCCGCGCCAGCCTGGCCGCGGCGGCCGTGCTGGTCTGCGCCACCCAGCTCGCCGGCTGCTTCCCCGTGATCGCCGGCGCCATGGGGACCGGCGTGGCCATGGCCACCGACCGTCGCCCGGCCGCCACCCAGACCGTGGACCGCGGCCTGCAGCTCGAGGCCGAGAGCACCATCAACTCGCGCTACAGCGGCCAGGCACGCGTCAACGTGACCGTGTTCAACCGCAAGGTGCTGCTGACCGGCGAAGCCAGCAACGACAACGTCAAGCAGCAGATCGAACAGTACGTGCGCGGCCTGCCCAATGCGCGCGTGGTGATCAACGAGCTTGAGATCGTCAACTCGCCCGGCTTCATGACCCAGAGCCAGGACGCCTACCTGACCAGCAAGGTCAAGACGCTGATGATGACCGCCGAGGGCGTGCCGTCCAACTCGATCAAGATCACCACCGAGAAGAGCGTGGTCTACCTGCTGGGCGTGGTGACCGCGGCCGAGGGCGACCGCGCCACCGACGTGGCGCGCAATGCCTCGGGCGTGACCAAGGTGGTCAAGGCCTTCGACTACGTCAACGACACCGAGCGCGCGCGCCTGGACGCGGCTTCCACCTCGCAGAACCCGTCGTTCGACGGCAATGTCGGCACGCCGGCGCCGGTGCAGTCGGTGCCGGGCGTGGGCGGTCCGGTCGATGCGCCGGCCGGTGCCGCCGCTGGCACGGCGGCGACCACCAGCCCGGTCGCCGCACCGGTGACTTCGCCGGTGACACTGCCGCCGGGCCGCAACCTGCCCTGAGCGCCCCCGGTCCAGCTTCCGGGGCCGATCTCGACGGCGTCCGCTCATGCGGACGCCGTTTGTCCTTCTGCGGTTTTCACCGCACACCGCCCCGCCCGATGTGCTACGGTTGCCACGCCGGCCGCCCCCAGCGGAGTCCAGCGCCGGCCCCCACACGGAGCGAGACCATGACAATCTTCCCCCGGCCCGCTGTGTTGCTGCGGCTGGCGCTGCTGGCCGCGGCGCTGTGCGGCGCCCGGCCGGCGCTGCCGGCAGACAGCGCCGCCCCTGCCACCGATGCCGCGCTGCGTGCGCGCAGCCAGGCCGCTGCCTGCACCAGTTGCCACGGCCCCGCCGGGCGGGCGCCAGCGGGCAGCACGATCCCGCCGCTGGCCGGCCGCCCGCAGGCGGAACTGGCCGCGCAGATGCAGGCCTTCAAAGCCGGCACGCGGCCGGCCACGGTGATGCACCAGATTGCCAAGGGCTACAGCGACGACCAGATCGCGGCCATCACGGCGTGGTTCGCCGCGGTGCGCTGACAGCGGGGGACTACCATGCAAAGACGAAGCTTCCTGGGCGCCGCGGGCGCCGCAGTACTGGGTTCGGTCGGGGTCGGGGCGGCACGCGCCGCGTCGCCGGCCAAGGTGGTGGTGGTGGGTGGCGGCTACGGCGGCGCCACCGCCGCCCGCTACCTGCGCGAGTGGAGCGGACAGGCGATCGAGGTCACGCTGGTCGAACCCAATCCGGCCTTTGTCTCCTGCCCCCTGTCGAACCTGGTGCTCGGCGGCAGCCGGCAGCTGGCGGACCTGACCTTGCCGTACGACGCGCTGGTGCGCCGCCACGGCGTGCGGCTGGTGCGCGATACCGCCGTGGCCATCGACCCGGCCAAGCGGACCGTGCGCCTAGCGGGCGGCTCCACGCTGCCGTACGACCGCCTGCTGCTGTCGCCGGGCGTCGAGATGATGAGCGATGCGCTGCCCGGGCTGAAGCAGCCCGGCGGCGACCAGGTCCTGCACGCCTGGAAGGCCGGCCCACAGACCGTGGCGCTGCGCCGCCAGCTGGAGGCCATGCCGGACGGCGGCACCTATGTCATCACCATCCCGCTGGCGCCGTACCGCTGCCCGCCGGGACCGTACGAGCGCGCCTGCCAGGTGGCGTACTACTTCAGGCAGCACAAGCCGCGCAGCAAGGTGCTGATCCTCGATGCCAACCCCGACATCACCTCCAAGGCCGGGCTGTTCCGCAAGGTGTGGGCGTCGCAGTACCCCGGCCTGGTGGAATACCGGCCGCAGTTCAACGCGGTGGATGTGGACCCCGCCACGCGCACGCTCAAGTTCGACGTGCAGGACGACGAGCGCGCCGATGTGCTCAACGTGCTGCCGCCCCAGCGCGCCGGCGCGATCGCGGTGTCGGCGGGGCTGGCCACGGCCAATGGCAAGTGGTGCGAGGTGGACTTCGTCACCTTCGAGTCGCGCGCCGCGGCCAATATCCACGTGATCGGCGATGCCATCCAGATCGCGCCGCTGATGCCCAAGTCGGGCCATATGGCCAACCAGCACGGCAAGGTCGCGGCCGCGGCCATGGTCGCGCTGCTGTCGGGCCGGGCACCTGACCCGCAGCCGCTCTACAACAACACCTGCTACAGCTTCACCTCCGACCGCGAGGCGGTGCATGTGGCCAGCGTGCACCGCTATGACGCGGCGCAGAAGACCATGGTCACGGTGCCGGGATCGGGCGGGTTGTCGGAGGCGCCGAACCAGCTCGAAGGCGACTACGCGCTGGCGTGGGCAAAGGGCATCTGGGCGGAGATGCTGGGGTAGGGGCAGGACGGCTCGCCCTGCCGCGCGGCAGGCGCGAGCCATGCCCCGAAGGCCGCGGGCTGCTACCCTATGGGTTTTGTCCGGCACTGCGCCGGGCCGCACCCCCAGCCCCCTCATGCAAGCCAGAGACCGTCTCCTCGCCCTCGCCATTGTCTGCGTCTGGGGCGTCAACTTCGTCGTGATCAAGGTTGGCCTAGCGGGCATGCCGCCGATGCTGCTGGGTGCGCTGCGCTTTCTGCTGGTGGCGTTCCCGGCGATCTTCTTCGTGCCGCGCCCGCGCGTGCCGTGGCGGCTGCTGCTGGCCTACGGCGTCACCATCAGCCTGGGCCAGTTCGCCTTCCTGTTCTACGCCATGGCGGTCGGCATGCCGGCCGGACTGGCCTCGCTGGTGCTGCAGTCGCAGGCCTTCTTCACGCTGGCCATTGCGGCGCTGTGGCTGGGCGAGCCGGTGCGCTGGCACAACATTGCGGGCATGGCAGTGGCGGCGGGCGGGCTGGCCCTGATCGGAGCCGGTGCCGGCAGCGCTGGCGGCATGAGCGTGGCGGGCTTCGTGCTGACGCTGTGCGCGGCGTTCTGCTGGGCCAGCGGCAATATCGTCAGCAAGAAGATCGGCCCGGTCGACCTGCTGGGGCTGGTGATCTGGGGCGCGCTGATCCCGATCGTGCCGTTCGCGCTGCTGTCGCTGTGGGTCGAGGGCCCGGCGCGCATCATGCAGAGCGTCACCCATGTGTCGGGCATGGCCGTGTTCGCCGTGGCCTACCTGGCCTTTGCGGCGACGGTGTTCGGCTACACCATGTGGGGCCGCCTGCTGACGCGCTACCCGGCCAGCCAGGTGGCGCCGCTAACGCTGCTGGTGCCGGTGGTGGGGCTGGTGTCGGCGCATGTGCTGCTGGGCGAGGACCTTTCCGGCGCGCAGTGGGCGGGCGCGGCAGTGGTGATGGCCGGGCTGCTGCTCAACGTGTTCGGCCAGCGCCTGTGGGCGGGCAGGGCGCTGGCGCGCCGCTGATCCGCCCGCCGCGCTTATGCTGTGCTGCATCAGTGGGTAAACACTATATGCGCATTCACGCATATACGAATATATTGGATGCCATGGAAGAGCTGGATCGCGTATTCGAAAAGGTATCGGGCTACTTCAGCCTGTTGGCGGAGCCGACGCGGCTGAAGATCCTGCACGCCTTGTGCGATGGCGAGAAGCCGGTCAGCACGGTGGTCGAGACGGTGGGTTCGTCGCAGACCAATGTGTCGCGGCATCTCAACGCGATGTACCGCTCGGGCGTGCTGTCGCGCCGCAAGGAGGCGAACCTGGTGTTTTATGCCATTGCGGACGAAAGCGTGATCGAGCTGTGCCGCACGGTCTGCGTGCAGGTGGCGAGCCGGCTGGAGGACAGCGCCTTGTCCTCCGGCGTGGTCGACCGCTTCATGGCACAGCCGGCACCCGAAGCCCCGGCGCGCAGGCGGCGCACCGCTGGCTAGCTCAGCTCTTCCGGCAAACGGATCGCTGCCGCACCCGTTGCAGCGGCCCGATAACAGGCACGCCGACCGGTCCATAGGACCGTGGCGAGCGCGCCGGAGGAGACTGATTTGCAGGAACGGAACCGGCCCGGGCGCATCGTGCCCGCGCCCGAGCACTTCGTCAGCGCATCGCTGCAGCAGGACATCGGCCGGCACGGCCTGGACGCGCCGCGGCGCGACTTCCTGCGAAAGAGCTTCCTGGGCGCGGCCGCGGGGATTGCCGCCGCCACGGCGGGCCGCCAGGCGCTGGCGGCCGACGGCGATCCCGCCATCCTGCAGCCGCAGCCCTGGGCCACCTCGCTCGGCCAGCCGGTGGCGGCACGCCCGTACGGGCAGCCCTCCGTGCATGAGAAAAACCTGGTCCGGCGCGAGTCGCCGGGCCTGACGCGCGTCTCTGCCGCTTCGGTGGCCTTCGCGCCGCTGCAGGGCTTCTTCGGCATCATCACGCCCAACGGCCTGCATTTCGAGCGCCACCACCAGGGCTGGCACGATATCGACCCGGCCCGTCACCGCCTGATGCTCAACGGCCTGGTGCGCACGCCGCGCGTCTACACCATGGACGACCTGATGCGCCTGCCGGCGGTGTCGCGCATGCACTTCATCGAATGCGGCGCCAATACCGGCATGGAATGGGGCAATGTGGCCGTGCCCACGGTCCAGTACACCCACGGCATGCTGTCGTGCTGCGAGTTCACCGGCGTGCCGCTGCGGGTGCTGCTGGACGATGCCGGCGCCGACCTGCGCCGCGGCCGCTACCTGCTGGCCGAAGGTGGCGATGGCTCGTCGATGACGCGCACCATCCCGATGGAGCTGGCCGACGAGATCATCGTCGCCTGGGGCATGAACGGCGAAATGCTGCGCCCCGAGAACGGCTATCCGCTGCGCCTGGTGGTGCCGGGCGTGCAGGGAGTGTCGTGGGTCAAGTGGCTGCGCCGGCTGGAGCTGGGCGACCAGCCCTGGAACGCCAAGGACGAGACCATCCACTACGTGGACATGATGCCGGACGGCAAGCTGCGCCAGTACACCTCGATCCAGGAGTGCAAGTCGGTCATCACCACGCCTTCGGGCGGGCAGCAGCTGGTGGGCAAGGGCTTCTACAACATCAGCGGGCTGGCGTGGTCGGGGCGCGGGCGCATCAGGCGTGTCGATGTCTCGACCGACGGCGGGCGCAACTGGCGCACCGCGCGGCTGGAGGCGCCGGTGCTGTCCAAGTGCCTGACGCGCTTCAACCTGGACTGGGTCTGGGACGGCGGCCCCGCCATCCTGCAAAGCCGCGCCATCGACGACACCGGCTACGTGCAGCCGAAGCTGGGGCAGCTGCGCGCGGTGCGCGGCACGCGCTCGATCTACCATAACAACGCGATCCAGAGCTGGCAGGTGGCAGCAGGCGGCGAGGTGTCCAATGTCCATGTGGGCTGAGTTCAGGACCGCCGCTGCCCTGGTGCTGGCAGCCGTCAGCGCCGCCCCGGCCTGGGCAGGCACGGCCGACGCGCGCGCGGCGCTTGGCCGCACCGCTTCGCCCGCCGAAGTCGCCGCGTGGGACATCGACGTGCGCCCGGACTTCCAGGGCCTGCCCAGGGGCAGCGGCACGGTGGCGCAGGGGCAGAAGGTCTGGGACGGCAAGTGCGCGTCGTGCCACGGCGACTTCGGTGAATCCAACGAGGTGTTCTCGCCGCTGGTCGGCGGCACCACGGCCGAAGACATCAGGCGCGGCCGCGTGGCCGGCATGACCGGCAACCAGCCGTACCGCACCACGCTGATGAAGGTCAGCACCGTCAGCACGCTGTGGGACTACATCCACCGTGCCATGCCGTGGAATGTGCCCAAGAGCCTGAGCGTGAGCGACGTCTACGCCGTCACCGCCTATATGCTGCACCTGGGCGAGATCGTCCCGGCCGACTTCACGCTGTCTGACGCCAATATCGCCGAGGTCCAGCGGCGCATGCCCAACCGCGACGGCATGACCACCGGCCACGGCCTGTGGCCGGGGCGCGGCCGCCCGGACACGCGCAATACGGCCTGCATGAAGGACTGTACCGGCAAGGTGGTGATTGCCTCGTCGATACCGGACTATGCTCGCGATGCCCATGGCGAGTTGGCGCAGCAGCAGCGGGCCTTCGGCCCGGTGCGCGGCGTGGCCGCGGGCAATGCCGCATCGAAAAGTGCTGCATCAGCGTCTTCGGAACCGGGCGCGCCGGGCGCGCGCCTCACCGGCCAGTACCAGTGCATGGCCTGCCACGCGATGGACCGCAAGCTGGTGGGGCCGTCCTTTGCCGACATCGCCGGCAAGTACAAGGGCCAGGACGCGCATGCCGCGCTGGCGCGCAAGGTCAAGGCGGGCGGGCAGGGCGCATGGGGCAGCGTGCCGATGCCGCCGCAGCCGCAGATCCCGGATTCGGACGTGCAGGCCATGGTGGGCTGGATTCTTGAGGCAAAATAGCGGACTGGCCACCGCAGTGCCCCCGGGCGGCGGCCAGTGTGTGCCGCGAAGCCATTGCAGTACGACCCAGCGGCCTTTGCCGTCCCCACGGCTTTACAGAGTTTGGAGAGCTTAACAATGAAGCAGTTTGTCATCGCAGCGCTGATGCTCGGCGCCGCCGCATCGGCCCACGCGGTCGATGCCGCCAAGGCACAGGAGATCGCCAACAAGAACGCCTGCATGGGTTGCCACCAGGTCGACAAGAAGCTGGTCGGTCCTTCCTACAAGGACGTGGCCGCCAAGTACAAGGGCGACAAGAACGCCCTCGCGACCCTGACCAAGAAGGTCAAGAGCGGTGGCTCGGGCGTCTGGGGCCCGGTGCCGATGCCCGCCAATGCGGCGGTCAGCGACGCCGACCTGAAGACCGTGGTCGAGTGGGTGCTGGCTGGCGCCCCGGCCAAGTAAGCCTGACCGACCAGGCGGGCAGTCCGCCGATGCACCAGGCCGGGCGGTGAATGCCGCGCGGCCAGGACAGACCAGCGGCCGGCCATGTACCGGCCGCATGAAGATCCCCGAAGCGGTCATCGACCGACTGGAACGGAGTAGCCGGAGAGCAAAGAATGAATTCCAAACGACGAGAAGTGCTGCGGGTCACCGCTGTCCTGTCGCTGATGGCCGCCACCGGCCTGATCAGCGAAGCGCAGGCGGCCGAGTGGAACAAGAACGCCTTTGACGGCAAGAGCGTTGCCGACGTGATCAAGGCGCTGGGCGGCAGCGGCACCGAGAAAAGCACCGCCATCACCTTCACCGCCCCCGATATCGCCGAGAACGGCGCCGTGGTGCCGGTGGCCGTGACCAGCACCATCCCGGATACCGAGCAGATCGCGATCCTGGTGGAAAAGAACCCCAACACGCTGGCCGCCGACTTCGTCATCCCGGCCGGCACGGAGCCGTTCGTCTCCACGCGCGTGAAGATGGGCCAGACCTCGGTCGTGCATGCCGCGGTCAAGGCCGGCGGCAAGTGGTACGTGGCATCGAAGGAAATCAAGGTCACGCTGGGCGGCTGCGGCGGCTGACGCCGCGCCCCGGATCGAGATTCCCAAACTGCAACAGGAGAAACACATGGCAGACCCGATGCGCGTACGCGCCACCGAAAACGGCGGCGTGGTTGACGTCAAGATTCTGATGAAGCACGACATGGAAACCGGCCAGCGCAAGGACGCGTCCGGCAAGGTCGTGCCGGCCTGGCATATCCAGTCCGTGACCGCCCAGTGCAAGGGCAAGGAAGTGTTCCGCGCCCAGTTCGGACCGGCGGTGTCGAAGGACCCGTTCCTGAACTTCAAGTTCAAGGGCGGCGCCAAGGGCGACAAGGTCGCCGTGACCTGGATCGACAACAAGGGCGACAAGCGCACCGACGAAGCGACCATCGCCTGACAGCCGTTCCGCGGCCGGCAGGCCATGCCGTCCTCTGCTAAGGTTCGGGACGGATGCCGGGACTGGCCCGGCGGGAAGGAACAACATGCGGCGAGCATTTATTCGAGCATCGGCGGCACTGGCCGCCATCGGCCTGAGCGCCAGGGCGGCGGCGCAGGCTGCCCCGTCCGCCGGCAAGGGCGGGCGCGTGAAGGTGGTGTACCAGCTGTCCGAAGGCATCGACCAGGCGGTGCGCGCGATGGGCAACCTGCGCAACCACCTGAACGGCGCGCCGGGAACGAAGATCGTGGTGGTCGCGTTCGGCTACGGCATCGATTTCCTGGTCGAAGGCGCCAAAGATGCGCGCGGCAACACCTTTGACGGCCCGGTGGGCGCGCTGGCCTCGGCCGGGGTGGAGTTCCGCGTGTGCCGCAATACGCTGACGGCGCGCAAGATCCCGGAATCGAGCCTGTTGATGGAAGCCAAAGTGGTACCGGCCGGCGTGGTCGAGATTGCGCGCCTGCAGGCCGAAGAAGGCTACGCCTATATCAAGCCCTGAGCCGGGCGGCGTAGCTTCCGGCAACAAGAGAGAGAACGGCCCGCCACGGTGCGAGGTCGCGAGGAGAAGCCCCATGAACACCATCCGAAGCCTGGCCCGGCGCGCCGCGCTGGCCGCGGCGGCCACCGCTGCGGTGGCCTCTGCCGCCGCCGTGCATGCGCAGGGCAGCACCGCCGAAGAAATCGCCAAGTACCGCCAGATGCTGGCCGAAGGCAATCCCGCCGAGTTGTGGGAAGCCGCCGGCGAAGAGCTGTGGAAGAAGCCGGCCGGCCCGAAGAACGTCTCGCTGGAACAGTGTGACCTGGGCAAGGGCCCGGGCGTGACGAAGGGCGCCTACGCCGAGCTGCCGCGCTACTTCAAGGACGCCAGCAAGGTGATGGACCTGGAGCAGCGGCTGGCTTACTGCCGCATGACGCTGCAGGGGCTGACCAAGGAAGAGGCAACGAAGAACCCGTTCTCGTCGTCGGGCAAGCCGTCCGAGATCGAGCGCCTGGTGGCCTACCTGACCGGCGAGTCGCGCGGCGTGAAGATGAACGTGCAGCTCAGCCATCCCGAAGAAAAGCGCACCTATGCGCTGGGCGAGAAGATGTTCTTCTACCGCGGCGGCGCCTATGACTTTGCCTGCGCCACCTGCCATGCAGTGGACGGCCAGCGCATCCGCCTGCAGGACCTGCCCAACCTGCTGACCGACAAGGGCGCGCAGGCGGCCTACACCACCTGGCCCGCCTACCGCGTCTCGCAGGGCGAGGTCCGCACCATGCAGCACCGCCTGTACGACTGCCTGCGCCAGCAGCGCTTTCCCGAACCCGCCTATGGCTCGGACGTGATCACCGCGCTGACCATGTTCCTGGCGAAGAACGCCAACGGCGGGACCTACGACGGCCCGGCGATGAAGCGCTGACCAGTACGGGAGAGACAACATGCAACGACAACACCAGGCACTGGCCATCGCGGCCCTGGCCACCCTGCTGGCAACCGGCGCCAACGCGCAGGACAGCACCAAGGCCCGCACGCCCAAGGGCAAGCCCGCCGCCGTCAGCGGCGCCGACATGAAGCACCTGATCGAGGACTCGTTCTCGTCGCGCGGCCCCGTCACGGTCGAGGGCGTGCTCAACCAGGACGGCATGCAGCAGGCCTGCAGCCAGTACCCGGACCGCACCAAGGTGCCGGCAAAGCTTGCCAGGAAGATCGAAGCCGCCGAGCTCAAGCAGGTGAAATACCCCGCCGAAGACAAATGGCTGGGCGACTGGAAGGAAGGCGAAAAGGTCGCCCAGAACGGCCGCGGCATGCAGTTCACCGACCAGGTCGGCGGCACCAACGGCGGCAATTGCTACGCCTGCCACCAGATGACCAAGGCCGAGATCTCGTTCGGCAATATCGGTCCGTCGCTGTACCAGTACGGCAAGCTGCGCGGCAACTCGCAGGAGGTCATCAAGTACACCTGGGGCAAGATCTGGGACTCCAGCGCCTACGCCGCCTGCTCCAACATGCCGCGCTTCGGCCACAAGGGCATCCTGACCGAAGCCCAGATCCGCGACGTGATGGCGCTGCTGCTCGACCCGGCCTCGCCGGTCAACCAGTAAGGCCGATGCGCGCGCCTGCCGTGTTGCTGCGCTGGCTGCTGGCTTTCAGCCTGGCCGGCGCTGCAGCAGGCGCGGCAGCGCTGGAGGTGGGCGACACCGTGCGCCTGCCCGACGTGCGCACGCTCGACGGCCGCACCCTCAGCGCCGCCGCGCTGGCCGGCAAGCCGCTGGTGGTCGAGTACTGGGCCTCGTGGTGCCCTTTCTGCGCGATGCAGAACCCGCGCCTGCAGAAGCTCCATGAACGCACGCGCGGCACGCTGCAGGTGCTGACCATCAGCATCGACAAGGATCCACGCGAGGCCGCCGACTACATGAAGAAGCGCGGCTACACCTTCCCGGCGACGATGGATTCGCCCGCGCTGCAGGCCGTGTTCGGCAAGCGCAAGGGGCTGCCGGAGTTGTACGTGATCGACGCGCGTGGCCGCGTGGTGCAGAAGGAAGTGGGCGAAGTGCTTGAAGACGACGTGGCGGCGCTGGAGCGGTACGCGCGGCCATAGCTAGGCGATGGCGGACGCTCGCGCCACGGGCCGACCGCCACCGCCAATTCCAGGAAGAGACATGAACCGACGCGAGTTCCTGCAGGTGCTGGCCATTGCCGGCGCCGGCGGCATGACGTTCCCCCATCAAGACGCGCACGCCGCGCAGGCCGCCGAGGCCATGTACGACCTGCCGCGCTTTGGCAACGTCCACCTGCTGCATTTCACCGACTGCCATGCGCAACTGCGGCCGGTGTACTTCCGCGAACCCAATGTCAACCTCGGCATCGGCGACTATGCTGGCAAGCCGCCGCACCTGGTCGGCGACGCGCTGCTGCGCCAGTACGGCATCCGCCCCGGCACGCCGCAGGCGCATGCGTTCACATACCTGGATTTCAACGAGGCCGCGCGCCGCTATGGCAAGGTCGGCGGGTTTGCGCACCTGGCCACGCTGGTGAAACGGCTGAAGGCGGGCCGGCCGGGCGCCTTGCTGCTGGACGGCGGCGATACCTGGCAGGGCTCGGCCACCGCGCTGTGGACCAAAGGCCAGGACATGGTCGATGCCGCACTGGCGCTGGGGGTGGACGTGATGACCCCGCACTGGGAAATGACCCTCGGCGCGGACCGCGTCAAGGAGATCGTCGACAAGGACTTCAAGGGCAAGGTCGCCTTCCTGGCGCAGAACATCAAGACCAACGATTTCGGCGATCCGGTGTTCGATCCGTATGTGATCCGCGAGATCAACGGCGTGCCGGTGGCCATCATCGGCCAGGCCTTCCCGTACACGCCCATTGCCAATCCGCGCTACTTCGTGCCGGACTGGACCTTCGGCATCCAGGAAGAGAACCTGCAGCAGGTCATCGACGCAGCGCGCGGCAAGGGCGCGCAGGCGGTGGTGCTGCTGTCCCACAACGGCATGGATGTGGACCTCAAGCTGGCCTCGCGCGTGCGCGGGCTCGACGCCATCCTGGGCGGCCACACCCATGACGGCATGCCGGCGCCGGTGCCGGTGAAGAATGCCGGCGGCACCACGCTGGTGACCAATGCCGGCTCCAACGGCAAGTTCCTCGGCGTGCTGGACTTTGACGTGAAGGGCGGCAAGGTCGCGGACTTCCGCTACCGGCTGCTGCCGGTGTTCGCCAACTACCTGCTGGCCGACCCTGCCATGGACGCGCTGATCAAGAAGGTTCGCGCGCCCTATGAGCAAAAACTGGGCGAAGTGCTGGCCGTCAACCGCGGCCTGCTGTACCGCCGCGGCAACTTCAACGGCACCTTCGACCAGCTGATCCTGGACGGCCTGATGCAGGCCCAGGGCGCGCAGATCGCGTTCTCGCCGGGCTTCCGCTGGGGCACCACGCTGCTGCCGGGCGAGGCCATCACCATGGAACACCTGATGGACCAGACCGCCATCACCTACCCGTACACCACGGTGGCGCAAATGAGCGGCGAGACCATCAAGACCATCCTGGAAGACGTGGCCGACAACCTGTTCAACCCCGACCCGTACTACCAGCAGGGCGGCGACATGGTTCGCGTGGGTGGGCTGCAGTACACCATCGATCCGACCGCCGGCATGGGCAAGCGCATCAGCGACATGCGCCTGGGCGGCAAGCCGCTGGAAGCCGGCAAGACCTACAAGGTGGCGGGCTGGGCCCCGGTGGCCGAAGAGGCGCGCCAGGCCGGCGGCGCCCCGATCTGGGACGTGATGGCGCAGTGGCTGCGCAGCACGAAGGAAGTCAGCGCCCGCCCGCTGAACCTGCCGCGCGTGCGCGGCATGGACGGCAATCCGGGCATGGCAGCCTGATGTTGCACAGCGCCCTCATGCGCCGCCGCGAGGATTGAAGGGCGCCGCCGTATTACGCTACAATCAACCGCCACGGGCCGATAGCTCAGCTGGGAGAGCGCTGCGTTCGCAATGCAGAGGTCGGGAGTTCGATCCTCCTTCGGTCCACCAGATATCCCGCGCAAAAGCCCCGGAAAGCCAACGCTTTCCGGGGCTTTTGTGTTTCTGCCGCCTGCGCTGTCCGCCATCTCGCGCTGGCAGCCGCCATACGCTATCGTTGACCCCTCGGCACAGGCGTACGCGCCTTGTGCCGCCGTCAATCCACACCCGCCGGGGCCTTGTTCGATCCCATGCAAGCCAACAGGAAATCGGGCCACCCGCTGGCGATGTACCTGCGCTGGCAATCCTGAATCTCAAGAGACATCCATGAGCCACATCCTGCTGATCAACCCGAATACGTCGAGCGCCACCACGCAGATGATGGTTGAGATCGCGCGCGCCTGGTTCGCGCAGGCCATGGCCGCGCCGCCGGCCGTGGTCGGCGCGACGGTCACGCGCGGGGCGCCGATGATCATCGACGAAGACGATCTTGCCGTGGCCGCTGAGGCGATCTGCGATGCAGACATGCTGCGCCTGGCCGGCGGTGCCGACGGCGTGATCGTCGGCGCCTTCGGCGACCCCGGCATCGAGGCCCTGCGCGCGCACCTGTCGGTGCCGGTGGTGGGCATCGGCGAAGCCTCGATGCATGCGGCCGCGGCCGGGCGGCGGCGCTTCGGCATTGCCACCACCACGCCGCGGCTGGCGGCGTCGATCAGCGCCAGCGTGCGCCGGCAGGGGTTGGACGAACTCTTCACCGGCGCGCGCTTCACCGAGGGGGATCCGCGCGCGCTGGGCGGCACGCCGCAGCAGCAGGAAGACCTGCTGGCGGGCGCGGTCGATACCTGCATCCGCGCCGATGGCGCGCAAGCCGTGATCATCGGCGGCGGCCCGCTGGGCGAGGCCGCCCGGGCGCTGGGCCAGCGCTTTCCGATTCCGGTCATCGGCCCGGTGCCGGCCGCGTGCGAAGCCATGTCGCAGGCGCTGCGCTATTGTCCGGCGGCGTGAGCCGGCCCGTGGGGCCAACAAGGAGCGCGAGTGATCTGCCCGGCCGTGTGGATCGCGCCAGCGTGCAGGCGCGGGTAGGCTAGGCCACCCGGGTCGGCCGGCGGGCCTTCATCGCCGACGGCCGTACCTGTTGCAGCGCGCGCAGCGACTGCAGCGCGTCCTCGACCGCCTCGATGCCGTCGCGCAGGCGGCCGATGGCATAGCCAAGGCGGCTTTGCGCGTCGGCGTCAGGGGTGGAAAGGTTCTCTAATGCATCGACTTCCGCCTGCATCTGTCCGACCAGGCGGCGCAGCTGGGATGTGCTGTGCGAGGCAAGTGACCGAATCGCCATCGTTGGGTCCTCCTTGCAGTGTCCGGGTATGCCCGTCCTGTGTAACGGTAAAGGCGACACCAAAACTTCGCCAGCGCTGTTACGAAATCGGCACGGCAGCGCCGCCATGGCCCACTCCGCCCATCGCGGATGTTGGGCTATAGTCACCCGATGGAATCGGAACACAACCCTCTGCGGCCCGCCTCCGCCGGCCTGCCGGACGACGCCACCGCCGCCAGCCCGGCCGAGGCCGACGCGCGCCACCGGGCCGGCCGGCGCAGCACGCTGGTCAGCGTGGCCGTCAATATCGGCCTCACCGCCGCGCAGGCGGTGGCCGGCGTCATCTCTGGCTCGCAGGCGCTGATCGCCGACGCCGCGCATTCCCTCTCAGACCTGCTGTCCGACTTCGTGGTGCTGCTGGCCGGCTGGCAGAGCCGCAAGGACCCGGACGCCGACCACCAGTACGGCCACCTGCGCTTCGAGACCGCGGCGTCGCTGGCGCTCGGCGCGCTGCTGCTGGCGGTGGGCGCGGGCATGCTGTGGGCGGCAGTGGACAAATTGCAGCATCCGGCCAGCCTGCAGCCGGTGCAGCCGGTGGCCTTGTGGGTGGCGCTGGCCGCGCTGGTGTCCAAGGAGCTGCTGTTCCGCTACATGCTGGCGGTGGCGCGGCGCGTGCGCTCGGGCATGCTGGTGGCCAATGCGTGGCATGCGCGCTCGGATGCGGCCTCGTCGCTGGTGGTGGCACTGGGCATTGGCGGCAACCTGCTGGGTTACCACATGCTCGATCCGGTGGCGGCCATCGTGGTGGGGCTGATGGTGGCGCGCATGGGCCTGCGTTTCGGCTGGGATGCGCTCGACGACCTGATGGACCGCGCGGCCGACGAGGAGACCGTCGCGGAGATCCACGCGACCATGCTGGGCACGCCCGGCGTGCTGGGCCTGCACGACCTGCGCACCCGCAAGATGGGCGACCAAGTGCTGGTGGACGTGCACCTGGAGATCGATGCCACGCTGACGGTGGCGCAGGGCCATGCCATCGCGGTCGAAGCCCGGCGCCGCGCCCTGGAACATCATCACGTGCTCAACGTGATGACCCACGTCGACCCCGTATACATGACCAGCCAGGCCAGCGCTGCCTGAGCCCGGCCTGTGGATATCTTCGCAGCTTGCTGGGGATAACCGCCCGGACAAGCTGTGCCCCGCCTGGGGGCGCCTTGTGGGACGTATACGGATAACTCCGGCACCCACGCCGCCGACGTATACGCGGCTGCCGGGCTATCCCGGAGAATCAGGGTTATCCCGGAGTGGTTATCTTTGCTGCAAGTCCCTGAGCCGAAAGGGAAAAGGTGACTTATCCACGGCCTGAAGCCTGGTTTACCTACTACTACTATGTTTACATATGTAAACAATATTAAAGACATAGCTAGGACCGTTGCGCTGTTCGCGGTGGCCTGACGTTTACGCGGGCATGGCCATGCGCCGGCGTATACCGGCGCCGCCAGCCGGCGCACGCGGACGTATAGCTGGCGCGCACCGGGTATACGTCCACGCAACGCTAGCGCGGCACCTTGAAGGCCTTGCGCGCAGCCAGTACCTCGGCACGGGTCGTGCAGCCTTCCTGGTGGTCATTGACCAGGCCCATCGCCTGCATCAGCGCGTACATGGTGGTGGGACCGACAAAGCGCCAGCCGCGCTTCTTCAGGTCCTTTGACAGCGCGGTGGATTCCGGCGAGGTCGCCATGGTGCGCAGCACCTCGGGTGTCAGCACCCTGGGCCGGCTGGCCGGATCGGGTTCGAAGCGCCAGAAGTAGGCGGCCAGCGACGATTCCGTCTCCAGCAGTTCGCGGGCCCGCTGCGCATTGTTGATGGCCGCCTCGATCTTGCCGCGGTGGCGCACGATGCCGGCGTCGCCCAGCAGGCGAGCGATATCGCGCTCGCTGAAGCGCGCCACCTTCTCGATGTCGAAATTGGCAAACGCCTTGCGGAAGGCCTCGCGCTTGCGCAGGATGGTCAGCCAGCTCAGCCCGGACTGGAAGCCTTCCAGGCACAGCTTCTCGAACAGCCGGCGGTCATCGGCGACCGGGAATCCCCACTCGGTGTCGTGGTAGTGGCAATAGTCCTCCAGCGTGCCGCACCAGCCGCAGCGCACCGATGCTTCCTTCTTGCTTGTCATGGGTACCTGTTCCCTGTTGAAAGTCCCGGACGCCGGCCAGGCTCTCGCCGACCGGCGCATTTGCTGCGATCATGCCCGCACCTGAGAGATTGCGGAAGGCTGAAAATGGACATGCGATTGACAACCCTGGACGAAGACGGATGGGAGCTCGACGACGCCGAGCCCATCGCCGCCGCCCATCCCGATACCTTCTGGATGCCGCCGCGCGAGGAACGTGATGCACTCGCACCCGGCCAGCTGGTCAAGCTGATCTTCCGCATCCTGGTCGCCGACGAGGCGGGCAGCGAAGAGGTCCACGTCGAACGGATGTGGGTGATCGTCACCGGGCGCGAGGGTAGCCTTTACACCGGCGAGCTCGACAACCAGCCGTATTGCACCGAGGAGATGAACCCGGGCATGCCGCTGTGCTTCGAGGCGCGGCATGTGATCAATATCCACCGGGACGAGGACGAAGCCGGCTAGGGGGCCTGTCAGCGGACAACAAAAAAGAAAGCCAGCCTCGCGGCTGGCTTTCTTGCTGGGAACTGGCGCAGACGGCTCAGGCCAGCTTCTTGCCCGTACGGTCGTGCATGAACACCAGCGCGATAAAACTCACCACGGCAGCAGCGATCACGTAGTAAGCCGGCGCCAGCTTGTTCTGCGTCGACTCGATCAGCCACGTCACGATCAGCGGCGCAAAGCCGCCGAAGATGGTCACGGCGAAGTTGTAGGCCAGCGACAGCCCGGTGGAGCGCACCTCGGTCGGGAACTGCTCGGCCAGCACCGCCGGGGCCGGGCCGGTGAAGGCCGCCAGCAGGATGCCCAGCACGATCTGCACCTGCAGCAGCGTCTGCGTGCTCGGCGACACATTGAGCCAGTGGAACAGCGGATAGGCCAGCACGCCGATCAGCAGCGCCACGATGCCCAGCATGCGCTTGCGGCCCATGCGGTCCGACAGCATGCCCATCAGCGGGCACAGCACCAGGATGATGGCGCCGCACAGCGCGGTCGACTTGAAGGTCGCGCCCAGCGGCAGGCCCAACTGCTGCTTGGCGTACGACGGCATGTAGAACACCAGCACGTAGGTGCACACCGTCCACAGGATGGTCACGCCCAGGCCGGCCAGCACTTCGCGCGGGTGGTCGCGCAGCACCTGCGTGAGCGGCGAGAACTTGACCTTGGCAGCCTTGCGGGCGGCCCGGCGCGCCTCGAACTCGGGTGGCTCGTCCAGGTGCGAGCGGATATACATGCCGACCGGGCCGATCAGCAGGCCGAACAGGAACGGGATGCGCCAGCCCCAGGCATCGATCTGCTCGGGCGACAGGCCGTTGGTGACCAGCGCGCCCATGGCCGCGCCCAGCATGAAGGAGATGCCCTGGCTGGCCTGCTGCCAGCTGGCGTAGGCGCCGCGCTCCGCGTCGGGCGCGTGCTCGATCAGGAAGGCGGTGGCGCCGCCCACCTCGCCGCCGGCGGAGAAGCCCTGGATCAGGCGCGCCAGCACGATCAGCGCCGGTGCCCACAGACCGATCTGGTCGTAGGTCGGGGCCAGGCCGATGATGGCCGTACCCAGCGCCATCAGCAGGATGGTCAGCGTCAGTGCCGCCTTGCGGCCCACGCGGTCGGCGTAGACGCCGAGCACGATGGCGCCGACCGGGCGCATGAAAAAGCCCACGCCGAAGGTGGCGACGGTCAGCAGGAACGAGGTCAGGTCATCGCCGGTCGGGAAGAACAGCTTGGCGATGATGACGGCAAAGAAGCTGTAGACGGTGAAGTCGAACCATTCCAGGCCGTTGCCGATAGTGGCGGCGATGATCGCCTTTCGTCGGGTGGCGGCGGAAATGTCGGGGATGGGGGCGGTAGTCGCGGTCATGAAGCGTCGGAAATGCAGGGAAACCGCAATGTTAAGCGATTCCTTAATTTTCGATCCGCCCCTGATCCGCTGTGAACGCGCTCAGAAGCTGGCCGCCAGCCCCAGCGAGACGCCCGACACGTTGTTGCCGAACACATAGCGCACCACCGCCCGGATCCGCGTGACAAAGACCTCGTGTGCGCTGGTGTCCAGTTCCAGCCCGGTGCCGAGCGTGGTCAGGTAGTTGAAGCCGAGGATGCCGGCCTGGCTGCCGAGGTAGTGTGAATGGGATAGTTCAAGCACGTACCGCACCGGCCGGTCGAACGCGTGCATCCCGGTCGGCGCCCGCCAGCGCGCCCACAGGTTGGCGGTCTGCGCCGTGGCCGTGCCCGTCACCGAGCTGGTCGTGCCGCCGAAGCTCTGCAGGTGGATATTGGTGTAGCGCAGTTCCACGTCGATCTCATAGTTCTCGCGGTAGTGCTCCCAGTCCAGCATCACCGAGCCGCCCAGCCCGTAGGCGTTCAGGCTGCCGCCGTCGAGGAAGTTGATCTGGCGGTCGGTGACCTGCTCGACCGCGAACTTGCCGATTGACAGGTCGCTGGAGACATTGCCCAGCGAGGCGTTGAAGATGGGCCGGAACACCAGTTCCTTGTTGGCCGTCAGCGGAAAGTCCCAGCCCACGCCGATGGTGCCGGAAAAGGTGTTCCAGCGGGTCGGGATGGCGCGGGACTCGGCGCCATTGGTGGCAACGAAGGTGGGATCGTAGCGGCTGTAGGCGATGGCGCCTTCCAGGTAGAGCGGGAACGACTTGCTGATCGTGAAGCCGCCGCCCAGCTGCGACATGACGATGCCGGGATCGTTGGTGCTGGTGTTGTTGATCGACAGCGAGCTGGAGGTAAGGTCCGGCACCACCGAGTACGCCATCAGCGACAGCACCGCGTTGGCGTGCCGCTGCACATTGGCCCCGGCCAGGCGCAGTCCGGGCGTGCCCTGGGCATGTGCCGCGCCGGCGGCCAGCAGCGCCGCCGCGCCCGTGGCGGCCAGGGCCGCCCGCCAAAGAGGCCGCGAGCGGCGGCTTGGCGCGGGGTGGAACCGGCGGTGTCGCTGGCGTGCGGACATGGACAATCTCTGTGCAGTCGGTGCCGGTGCGCGCTGCAGTGCGGCATGCGGCGGTCTCCCGCGCATTCTAGCGACGCAGGATAGGGTGGGAGCGTCGCGCGAAATCTTTCAGATCGGACTGTTGCCGCCTTACATCGGCGCGGCGGCGCCGGTCAGCCGGCAGGATGGCGCCGGGTTGACGGCCTGGAGGGTGAGGCAGGCGGGGAGGGCGGCGTAGCCGGCATGGCCGGACAGGCGGGCGCCGGCCGGCGGCGCATGAGCCACAGCAGCAGGGCACTGGCGGCCCAGCCGGTCACGAACACGGTGTCGCCGGCATGGTTCAGCCAGGCTGCCGCCGAGGGCGTGCCGGCCAGGGATGCCAGCAAGCCGGCCGGCAGGCGCGCCAGGATCCACAGGGCGACGGCGGGCACGCTGCCGTAGACGCCCGGTTGCCACCAGTGGGCCAGGAAGGGAGGGTGCCGCCCGGGGCGGCGCGGGATGCGCGGTACCACCGAAGTCTCCGGCCACACATGGCGCGCGGGGCGTGCCGGTGGCATCAAGGCGTTGCAGGACCCCGCCGGATGACACCGCCGGCGGACTCACGGTTGCATCATAGGCTGATCGCCCCTGGCTGCGCTGCCGGTGCCCCAGGCGCTGTGTGCGCCACGCCACGCTGAGTCCGGCCGTTCAACTTTTTTGCACGATGTGTCCGCAAATGGCGCCCGTGCCGAGCTCGGATATTTGCCAAACTGGATGCAGGTACACAAACAGTTTGAAGGTGGTCCCGCCATGCTTCCCTCGCTTTATATTTCCCACGGTTCCCCGATGCTCGCCATCGACCCCGGCCCCACCGGCGCCGCCTTCGATGCGCTGGGCGGGCAGTTGCGCGCCCGGCGCCCGCGCGCGGTGCTGGTGATCTCGGCGCACTGGATCTACAGCACGCTGGCTGTCACCAGCCGCGAGCGCCAGGAAGCCTGGCACGACTTTGGCGGCTTCCCGCGCGAGCTGTATGCACTGCGCTACGACGCCCCGGGCTCGCCGGCGCTGGCCGAGCGGGTCAAGGCCCTGGTCGAGGCGGCGGCCGTCCCCGGCGCCGGGTTTGTCGGCCAGGACGACGAGCGCCCGCTGGACCATGGCGCCTGGATGCCGATGCGCCACTTCTTCCCGGATGCCGACGTGCCGGTGGTGCAGCTGGCGCTGAACCCCTACCTGTCGCCCGCCACGCAGATCGAGATCGGCCGCGCGCTGGCCCCGCTGCGCGACGAGGGCGTGCTGGTGCTGGCGTCCGGCAGCTTCACGCACAACCTGCAGGAAGTGTTTGGCGGCGGCCGGCGCGACCAGCATGGGCCGCAGGCCGAGCCGTATGTGGAAGCCTTCCGCGGCTGGATGACGGATGCCCTGGACGAGGCCCTGGCCACCGGCGATACCGGCCGTATTGCCGACTACCGCGCCCAGGCGCCATATGCGCGCCGCGCGCACCCGACCGACGAGCACCTGCTGCCGCTCTTCGTGGCGCTGGGCGCGGCGTTGGGGCCGCAGGCTGCCAGGGGCGCAGGAGCGGCGCCGGCCAGCGTGTCGCGGGTTGCCGATGAAGTGACCTATGGCGTGCTCGCCATGGACAGCTTCGTGTTCGAGGGCCTAGGCGCCGGCGCGCCGCTGCGCGCGGCCGCCTGATGCCTTACCGCTCGGCCGCGGCCTGCGCCGCCGGCGTGCCGGCGCGCGCCGGCAGGTAGCGCCGTGCCGAGCGCGCGCCCGCCAGCGCAATCCAGCCCATGGTCAGCGCCACCAGCGCCAGCCCGATGCGCAGGTTGGCCAGGTGCGCCACCCCACCGATCAGCACCGGCCCCAGCAGCAGCCCCAGGTAGGCAAAGCGCGCCACGCGCGAAATTGCTTCGGCCGGCGCCACGCCCGGCAGCCGCGACGCGGCAACGAAGAAGATCGGCACCATATTGGCCGCGCCCAGCCCCATCAGCGTAAAGCCCGCCAGCGCAGCCAGCGGAAGCGGCACCAGCAGCGCCAGCGCGATGCCGCCAAAGCCCAGCCAGGCACTGCCAGTCAGCGTGGCGCCGTCGCCCAAGCGCGCGCGCAGGCGGTCGCCGCCGAAGCGTCCGCACGCCATCCCGCCCGAGAACGCGGCGTAGCCCAGGCTGATCCAGCCATCGGGCGCCTGCGCCACGTCGCGCATATAGACGCTGGTCCAGTCGTACATCGCGCCCTCGCCGATCAGCCCGAGGAAGGCCAGCAGCCCCAGCAGCCACAGCGCGCGCACCGCATGGTCGCGATGGTGGGCCGCCGATGGCAGCACCGGATGATCCGCCAGCAGCCCGGGCAGCGTACCGAGCGCCACCGTCGCGGTCACGCCCGCCATCATCGCCGCATGCGCCAGCGGCGCCACGCCCAGCGACAGCATCAGGCCGCCCGCGCCCGCACCCGCCATGCCGCCCAGGCTGAACATGCCGTGCAGCGCCGACATCACGGGCCGCGTGCGGCCGGCCTCGACCGTGGCGGCCTGCGCGTTCATGGCGACATCAAAGGCCGCATTGGCCATGCCGAACGCCGCCAGCGCGGGCAGCAGCAGCCAGAACGACGGCATCGCCAGGATCGCCACCGTGGCCAGCGCGAACAGCAGCCCGCCCGTCATCGACGCCCGTGCGCTGCCCGCACGTGCCACCCAGCGCCCGACGGGGCCCATCGCCAGGATGGCGCCGCCGGCCACGGCCAGCATCGCCAGCGAGAGCATGGCGTCGGACAGGCCGAAGCGTGCCTTGATGGTGGGGATATGCACGCCCCACGTGGCAAAGGTGGCGCCATTGACGAAGAAAAGCGCCATGGTGCCGCGCGTGGCGCGCGACACCGCGGCCGGCAAGGGCGCGGAGGCGGTCGGGGAATGCGGATCAGGCATGGGAGGGTGCGGCAGGCGGCGCAGCGGTGCCCCTGCAAAAGCCGTCATTGTCCCGCATCGGCGTGGGGCGGGCATGACAGCACCGCACTAGCGCTACCGGCTGGCGGCATCCACGCGCAGCAGCCCGCGTCGGTGCAGCGCGTAGCCGAAGGCCAGCAGCGCGCCCAGCGCCAGCGCCACCATCACCCACAGCATCAGCCAGTAGCCGCCGGCGGCACGCCACAGCAGCGCGCCCAGCCACGGCGCGGCGGCCTGCATCAGCAGCACCGGCGTCATCATCAGCCCGTTGAGCGTGGCGTAGTGATGGCGCGAGATCAGTTCCGGCATAGCCATCGCACGCAGCATGGTGTTGACGCCATTGGCGCAGCCGTACAGCACCGCGGCCACCATCAGCCAGGCGCCGTGCCCCAGCGCAAAGCACAGCAGCCCGGCGCCCATCAGCGCATAGACCGGCAGCGACAGCCGCACCGGGTGGCGCACCCCCGCGCGCATCATCAGCATGCGGCCCGCCACCTGGGCCGGGCCGATCAGCGCGGCGACCACCAGTTGCTGCGCCACCGGCATTCCCTTTTCGGTCAGCATCGGGATCAGGTGCGCGCCCAGCAGCGAGGCCACCACGGCGGTCGCGGTAAAGGCCAGCACCACCGCCCAGAACACCGGCTGGCGCAGCGTGGCGCGTGCAATGTCGCGGCTGCCGGCCTGGCCGTCGGCGGGGGTCATGCCGGTGTAGGTGGGATGCAGCGCGTAGCGCATGCGCGCGTGCAGCGGCGCGCAGACCAGCAGGTTGAGCGCGGCAAAGCCGATCAGCGTCGGGCGCCAGCCCAGATGGATCACCAGCCATTGCGCCAGCGGCACGAAGATCGTGCTGGCAAAGCCGGCCATCAGCGTGACTACCACGATCGGCTTCTGGTACTGGTCGCCATAGGCCTGGCGCAGCACCACGAAGGCGGGCTCGTACAGTGTGGTCGCCATGGCCAGCCCGATCGGCACCCACATCAGCAGGAACACCGGCTGCGATGGCGTCCATGCCCACAGCAGCAGGCCCAGCCCGGCCAGCACCGAGCCCGCGCCCATCACCTTGCGCGCTGGTGCGCGGTCCAGCAGCCGCCCCACCGCGAACGAGCACAGCGCCCATACCAGCAGCCCCAGCGAATAGCCGCCCGCCAGGAAGGGCTTGGACCAGCCCAGGCTGCGGATCATGGGGTCGATGAAAACAGTGAAGGCGAAGAACAGCGTGCCCCAGGAGATGGTCTCGGTCAGGCCGAGGATCCAGACCAGCCGGCGCGGCGGCGTGGCGGGGTGCGCGGGTCCGGTGCGTGCCGGGCTGGCGTCTGGGTCTGTGCTGGCGGCGTCCGCGTCGGAGCTGGCTTCCAATGTTGTCATGGCGGGCCCGGCGGGGGTGGTCGCCATGGGTGGCGGCGCGTGGGGCCAGGCGGAAATTGTAGCGATCCCGCGCGCACCCTGCGCGCGGGGTGCCGTGGGGGGGGCGCGCGTTACTGTGCGGTCACCGGCGCGGGCGGTCCCTTGAGCTCGACCACGTTGCCGTCCGGATCGCTCACATAGAGCGACGGTCCCTTGCCTTCGGCGCCGAAGCGCTGCGCCACCTCGCCGGCCTGCACGCCATGCCGTGCCAGTTGCGCCCGCACCGCGTCGGCATCGAACGGGTCGATGCGCAGGCAGAAATGGTCCAGGTTGCGGCCCTGCGCACCCGGTCCCGCGCCGCCGGCGCGGCCGAGCGGGCCGTCGAGCGCGACCAGGTCGATCAGCCCGCTGCCCGCGCGCAGCTGCGTCAGGCCCAGTTCGGTTTGCTCGCGCTCCACGCTGCAGCCCAGCACCTCGACATAAAAGCGCCGCAGCGCGTCCACGTCGGGGCTGCGCAGTACCAGGTGGTCGATGCCCAGGATGCGGAACATGGCGGCCTCAGTGGTGCAGCCCGTCGTAGTCGATGACCTTCAGGCTGTCCAGGTCGACATTGTCCAGGCAGCGCACATTGACCGCGGCCATCGGCTTGCCGTCCTTGTCCTGCCCGTCCGCATACGGGCCGCAGCCGCACACGGGGCAGAAGCGGTGCGCGATCTTCATGGTGTTGAAGCGGTAGGTGGAGGCATTGCTCTCCGGCGTTTCCAGCTTGAACGTCGCGCGCGGCACGAACCACAGCAGGTGGCCGCGCCGGCGGCAGATCGAGCAGTTGCAGCGGATCACGCTGGGGATGCTGTCGGCCTCCACTTCGAAGGCAATGGCACCGCAGTGGCAGCTTCCGTGGAAAGTCATGTCGTCTCCTTGTTGTCGGTCCGGCGTGCCCGCTAAATATCGGGAATCAGTCGTTTGCCCAGGCTGACCGCCTCGTCGGGCGCATAGCCCAGCTTGTCGTAGAAATCGATCACGGCGCGGTTGCCTGCGCGTACCAGCAAGTTGATCTTGGGACAGCCCCGCTCGATCAGCAGCTGTTCGGCATGCGCCATCAGCATGCGCCCGTACCCCTTGCCCTGCAGGCCGGGCTGTACCGCCAGATAGTAGACCCAGCCGCGATGCCCGTCGAACCCCACCATGGCAGTGGCGACGGGATGGCCGTCGATGTCACCGACCAGGAACAGTTCAGGTTGCTCGGTCAGCTTGCGCGCGATATCGCGCTGCGGGTCGTTCCACGGACGGGTCAGGCCGCAGGCCTGCCACAAGGCAATGACGCAGGATTGGTCTTCCGGTCGGAAAGGACGGATCAGCATGCTTGGTGGTGCGCCGCAATATGCCGGCACATTGTTAGCTTTTTGACAGTGTATCGCCGCTGCGGGTGCCACAATGCCTGCAAAACATGACGAGACGATGCGCGGCCATCGCGCACGCTCCCACAACAGGAGACCCGCATGAGCGACATCCACGCGCCTGCACGCGCCACCTTCAGCCATATGGAACACGGCACCCGCGAAGACTGGGCCGCCATCTCCGCCGAGTTCATGCCATTCGCGCGGGCGCTGCCGGAGCGTGTGCTGGCGCACCTGCGCCTGCTGGATGGCGATTACGGCGGCTTCCCCGTGGACCGGCTCACGCATTCGCTGCAGGCCGCGACGCTGGCGCACCGCGACGGCCAGGACGAGGAATACGTGGTCTGCGCGCTGCTGCACGATATCGGCGATACGCTCGGCAGCTTCAACCATCCCGATATCGCCGCCGCCATCCTCAAGCCATTCGTCAGCCCCGAGAACCTGTGGATGGTGGAAAAGCACGGCGTGTTCCAGGGCTACTACTTCTTCCATCACCTCGGCCTGGACCGCAACCTGCGCGAGCAGTACCGCAGCCAGCCCGAACTGTTCGAGCGCACCGCGGAGTTCTGCCGCAAGTACGACGGTGCCGCCTTCATGACGGACTACGACACGCTGCCGCTGTCGTTCTTCGAGCCGATGGTGCGGCGCGTGCTGGCGCAACCGCGCAACTCGATGTATGTGAAGCCGGGAGAAGCGACGCTGGCACAGCCCTGAAAGCACAACGGCCTCGCTTCATGCGAAGCGAGGCCGTTGTGTCATGCCGTGGCCAGTCAGGCCGCGCGCTGCGCCGTCTCCGGATGGCGGAACTGCTCCAGCAGCTTGGCCCAGCGTCCGCGTACCGCCTTCAGGTTGTTTTCCTTCACATGCCCGAAGCCACGAATATCGTCCGGCAGGTTGGCCAGCGTCACCGCGGTGTCGTAGTTGGCGGCATTGAGGCCCGCCACCAGTTCATCCAGCAAGGCCCGGTACTCGCCGATCAGCGCGCGCTCGGTGCGGCGCTCCTCGGTCTTGCCGAAGATGTCGAAGGCACCGCCGCGCAGGCCCTTCAGCTTGGCCAGCACGCGGAACAGCTTCATCGTCGACGGACCGAACTTGCGCTTGACCAGGTGGCCCTTGTCGTCGCGCTTTGACGTCGTCGGCGGTGCCAGCCAGAAGTTGAGCTGGTAGTCCTTGCCCGGTTCGCCTTCGAACTGCGCACGCAGCTTGTCGAGGAAGGCAGGGTCGGTGTAGAGCCGCGCCACCTCGTACTCGTCCTTGTACGCCATCAGCTTGGCCAGGTTGCGCGCCGCGGCCTCGGTCAGCGGCAGGGCCTTGCCGCTGCCAGCCAGCGTGCTCTCGGCCACGCGCACGCGGTCGATGGCTTCGCGGTAGGTGCGCGCGTAGGCGGCATCCTGGTAGGCCGTCAGGTGTTCCATGCGCCGGGCGATCAGCTTCTCCAGCATCGCGCCGCTGGAAGTCGGCATCTTGACCACTTCCGCGCCTTCCGCGGTGTTCTTCAGCTTGCCGGTCAGCGACAGCACGTGCTCGGGGTCGTGCGCCATATGGCGGCCCCAGTCGAACGCGGCCTTGTTCTTCTCGACGGCGACGCCGTTGAGTTCGATGGCGCGCTCCAGTGCCTGCAGCGTCAGCGGGATCCAGCCCTTCTGCCAGGCGTAGCCCAGCACCAGCGGGTTGGTGTAGATCGCGTCGCCCAGCAGCGCCACGGCGAGACCCGAGGCGTTGATGAACTCGCACTTCTCGCCCACGGCGGTGCGCACGTCCTGCTCGGCCGACAGACCCGGGAACTGCCACTTCGGGTTCTTGATGAAGTCGGCGGTCGGCGTCTGCGCCGTGTTGACCACGGCGCGGGTGCGGCCGGCCTGGGTCTTGGAGATGACTTCGTCGGTGGCCGACACGATCGCATCGCAGCCGATCACCAGGTCCGCCTCGCCCATGGCGATCCGGGTGGCATGCAGGTCGTCCGGGCGCGCGGCCAGCTGCACGTGCGACAGCACCGCGCCGCCTTTCTGCGCCAGGCCCGCCATATCGAGCACCGTGACGCCCTTGTTCTCCAGGTGCGCGGCCATGCCGAGCAGGCCGCCGATGGTCACCACGCCGGTACCGCCCACGCCGGTCACCAGGATGCCGTAGGCACGGCGGATCGGCGGCAGTTCCGGGTCAGGCAGCGCGGGCAGGGTGTCCATCGACACGCCGTGCTGCTCGGGCTTGCGCACCTGCGCGCCTTCGGCCGTGACAAAGCTCGGGCAGAAGCCATTCAGGCACGAGAAGTCCTTGTTGCATGACGACTGGTTGATCTGGCGCTTGGTGCCGAAATCCGTTTCCAGCGGTTCCACCGACAGGCAGTTGGACTTGACCGAGCAGTCGCCGCAGCCTTCGCACACCGCGTCGTTGATAAAGGCGCGGCGTTGCGGATCCTCCATCGTGCCGCGCTTGCGGCGGCGGCGCTTCTCGGTGGCGCAGGTCTGGTCGTAGATCAGGATGGTGCAGCCCGGCACCTCGCGCAGCTCGCGCTGCACGCTGTCGAGCTGGTCGCGGTGATAGATCGTGACGCCTTCGGGCAGCTTGATCGCGCCGTTGTACTTCTCCGGCTGGTCGCTGACGATGACGATCTTTTTCGCGCCTTCGCTGTGCACCTGCCAGGCGATGTCCCGCACCGACAGCTGGCCGTCCACCGGCTGGCCGCCGGTCATCGCCACCGCATCGTTGTACAGGATCTTGTAGGTGATGTTGACGTTGGCCGCGATCGACGCGCGGATCGCCAATAGACCGGAGTGGAAGTAGGTGCCGTCGCCCAGGTTGGCGAACACGTGCTTGTCGCCCGCGAACGGCGCCTGGCCGATCCACGCCACGCCTTCGCCGCCCATCTGGCTGAAGGTGCTGGTATTGCGGTCCATCCACACCGTCATGTAGTGGCAGCCGATGCCGGCCAGCGCGCGCGAGCCCTCGGGCACATTGGTCGAGGTGTTGTGCGGGCAGCCCGAGCAGAACCAGGGCTTGCGCTCCGCCGTCACGCGCGGCGTGGCCAGCGCCTTTTCCTTGGCCTCGATGATGGCCAGGCGCGCGGTGATGCGCGCGCGCACGTCCATCGGCAGCTCGAACTTGTCCAGGCGCGTGGCGATGGCCTTGGCAATGATCGCCGGCGACAGCTCATAGTGCGCCGGCAGCAGCCAGTTGCTCTGCGGGATCGACCATTCGCCGCCCGCGTTGTCCTTCTCGTCGAACTTGCCGTAGACCTTGGGGCGCACGTCATCGCGCCAGTTGTACAGCTCTTCCTTGAGCGCGTACTCCATGATCTGGCGCTTCTCTTCGACCACCAGGATTTCCTGCAGGCCTTCAGCAAAGGCGCGGGCGCCGTGCGCCTCCAGCGGCCACACGCAGCCGACCTTGTACAGGCGGATGCCGATCTGCGAGCAGGTGGCATCGTCCAGGCCCAGGTCGGCCAGCGCCTGGCGCGTGTCCAGGTAGGCCTTGCCGCCGGTCATGATGCCGAAGCGCGCGTGCGGCGAATCGATCTCGATGCGGTCGATCTTGTTGGCACGCACATAGGCCAGGCCCGCGTACCACTTGTAGTCGAGCAGTCGCGCTTCCTGTTCCAGCGGCGGATCCGGCCAGCGGATATTCAGGCCGCCCGGCGGCATGATGAAGTCGTCCGGCAGCACGATCTGCACGCGGTGCGGGTCCAGTTCCACCGAGGCCGACGATTCCACCACGTCGGTCACGCACTTCATCGCCACCCATAGGCCGGAGTAACGGCTCATGGCCCAGCCGTGCAGGCCGTAGTCCAGGTACTCCTGCACGTTCGACGGATAGAGCACCGGCAGGCCGCAGGCCTTGAAGATGTGCTCGGACTGGTGCGCCAGCGTCGAGGACTTGGCCGAATGGTCGTCACCGGCCAGCACCAGCACGCCGCCATGCTTCGACGATCCCGCAGAGTTGGCATGCTTGAACACGTCACCGGTGCGGTCCACGCCCGGCCCCTTGCCGTACCACATGCCGAACACGCCATCGAACCTGGCATCCGGGTACATGTTGACCTGCTGCGACCCCCACACCGAGGTAGCGGCCAGGTCCTCGTTGAGGCCGGCCTGGAACACGATATTGTGCGCGGCGAGGTGCTTCTTGGCCTTCCATAGCGACAGGTCCAGCGCGCCCAGCGGCGAGCCCCGGTAGCCGGAGATAAAGCCGGCGGTGTTCAGGCCGGCGGCACGGTCGCGCTCCTGCTGCAGCATTGGCAGGCGTACCAGCGCCTGCGTGCCGCTGATATAGATGCGGCCACGCTCCAGCGTGTATTTATCTTCGAGGGAAACGTTTTCGAGCGCGCGGCGGATGGCGTCGCTGACCGGAGGGGTCAGGGGGGCATTCATAGGTGCTCCTCTATGGGCGTGCTGTCGGGATCACCGACACCTACAGTTGTGGGCGACCGCCTCGTAGCCTCTTGTGAAGGTGTAGGGCGGTCGTGTCTCTGCGCGGCATGGTAGCACCGCCACATAATTGGCGGTACCTTGCAATGCAGCACAAAGCGTGCCCGTCGCGCCCGTGATTTCCCGTATGGACAGGGGTTCGCGTGTACACTGCGTTGCATCGAGACGGCCCGTGCCGCTGCCAGGCTGTCCGCGATGCGCCACACCTGCACAGCCAGCCTGGTGCAACCTGATTTCCGATTGCCCGTCCTGATGTACGCATGAGACGGGCAAACCAGTGACTACCTGAACATGACCAATTCCCCCCGCCAGGGCACCGCGACCCTGGCCGTGCTGATCGACGCCGACAACGCGGCGCCCGCCATCGTCGAAGGCCTGCTGGCCGAAGTCGCCAAGTACGGCGTGGCCGCCGTCAAGCGCATCTACGGCGACTGGACCCGACCCAACCTGGCCGGCTGGAAGGAGCGGCTGCTGTCGCACTCGATCCAGCCGATCCAGCAGTTCCGCTACACCGTGGGCAAGAACGCCACCGACAGCGCCATGATCATCGACGCCATGGACCTGCTCTACACCGGGCGCTTCGACGGCTTCTGCATCGTCTCCAGCGACAGCGACTTCACCCGCCTGGCCTCGCGCATCCGCGAGCAGGGGCTGACCGTCTATGGCTTCGGCGAGCGCAAGACCCCCAAGCCCTTTGTCACCGCCTGCGACAAGTTCATCTACTCCGACGTGCTGCGCGCCGACGCGGATACGGAAGGGACCGAAGGCGTCGACGGGGCTGCCGCGCCCACGCGCAAGCGCAGCACCGGCGAACTGCGCCAGGACTCGCGCCTGGTGCGCCTGCTGCAGAACGCGGCGCAGGCCGTGTCGGATGAAGACGGCTGGCTGACGCTCGGCAGCATGGGCAACCATATCGCCAAGCAGGCGCCGGAATTCGACTCGCGCAACTACGGCTACGGCAAGCTTTCCGAGCTGGTGCAGGCCACCGGCCTGTTCGAGGTCGAGACCCGCAACGGCGGCAACAACAAGACCATCTGGATCCGGCTCAAGAAGCGTTCCAAGGGGGGCGGGGAGAGCGACGGGCGTGGCCAGCCGCAGCCGCAGCAATCCCAACCGCAGCAGTCGCAGCAGCAGCGCCAGGCCCAGCAGGCTCAGGCACAGCCTGAAGCGCGCCGCCAGCCGGCACCGGCGCCCGTGCCCGCGGATCCGCCTGCGCCCGTCGTGGCCCAGCCAGAGGCGGCGCCTGAGCCGGTGCCAGTGCGCGAACCCGCGATCGGGCAGTCTGTCATCGCCGCCGAAGTGGCCGAACCGGAGCCCGTTGCCGAGCCGGTGGCGGAGGCAGCGCCGCAGGCAGAGTCCAAGGCCCGCCCCGCACGCAAACGCGCCACGCGCCGCCCTGACGTGACGCTGAGCGAAACCCCGTGGCCGATCGACCAGTCGATCTTTGCCGCGCCGGGCACGACGGTGCTGTCGGCGCAGGTTGAAGCGCAGCCAGAGGCCCAGCCCCAGCCTGAGGCGGCCGCTGCCGAGGCGGCGCCCGCCCGTGCACCGGCCAGGAAGACGCGCAAGCGCCCGGCCAAGAAAGCGGAGTAATGTGGCCGGCCGGCGCCATGCCGGCCCCACCCGCCAAAAAGAAAACGCCGGCATCGCGCCGGCGTTTTCTTTTGCAGAGGTCCTTACCGCACCAGCTGGTTGATTTCGATGATCGGCATCAGCACCGCCAGCACGATCAGCAGCACCACCACGCCCATGGTCAGGATCAGCAGTGGTTCCAGCAGGCTGGTCAGGAACAGCGTGCGGCGTTCCAGTTCCTGCGCCTCGCCCTGGGCCGCGCGGTCCAGCATCACCGGCAGGTTGCCAGTGGCTTCGCCGGAGCGGATCAGGTGCACCAGCACCGGCGGGAACTGGTTCTGCGCCGCCAGCGCGCGCGCCAGCGAGGCGCCTTCGCGCACGCGGGTGTTGGCGTCTTCCACGTTGGCGCGCAGCGCCTCGTTGGTCAGCGTCTCGCCCGCGGCCTGCAGGCTGCGCAGGATCGGCACCCCGGCCGACACCAGGATGGCCAGCGTGCCGGCAAAGCGCGCGGTGTTGTAGCCACGGATCAGCTTGCCCAGCAGCGGCGCGGTCAGCAGCCAGCGGTGCCATTCCAGCCGCACCGCGGGCTGGCGCAGCAGGCGGCGGATGCTGAACGCCGCCACCGCGATCACCGCCAGCGCCGCCCACCACCAGTTGCGCACGAAGTCCGACAGCGCCAGCATGACGATGGTCAGCGTCGGCAGCTTCTGCTTGGTGTTGGCGAACACGCTCACCACCTGCGGCACCACGTACGACAGCAGGAAGATCACGATGGCGAACGCCACCACCGTGACGATGGCGGGGTAGGTGAAGGCCAGCCGGATCTTGGAGGTCAGGGTGTTGCGCGACTCGATATAGCCGGCCAGCCGCTCCAGCACCAGTCCCAGGTGGCCGGAGTGCTCGCCGGCCGAGACCAGCGCGCGGTAGATGTCGGGGAAGTCGCGCGGGTGCTGCGCCAGCGCCACCGACAGCGAGCTGCCGCCCATCACCTCGGCGCGGATGCCGGCCAGCAGCTCGTGCACATAGGCGCGCTCGGCCTGGTCGGCCAGTGCGCCCAGGGCCTCGTCCAGTGGCAGCCCGGCCACGATCAGGCTGGCCAGCTGGCGCGTGAACAGCGCCTGCTCCTGCGTCGACAGCCTGCGCGCAAACAGCTGGCTGCCGCTGCGCGGCGCCAGGCCGGCACCAGCCAGCGGGTCAACGGTCAGCGGTGTCAGCCCGCGCGCGCGCAGCTGCGAACGCGCCTGGCGCGGGCTGTCGGCCTCGATCACGCCGCGGTCGGTCTTGCCGGCGGCGTCGGCGGCTTCGTAGCGGAAGGCTGGCATTCGGGTGGCTCCGCTTTAGTCGCGCGTCACGCGCAGCACTTCCTCAAGCGAGGTCGCGCCGCTGTCGACCCAGCGCTGCGCGTCGCCGCGCATGGTGTGCATGCCGTGCGCCAGTGCCACCTGCTTGATCTCGGACTCCGGCGCCTGCCGGTGGATCATGGTGCGGATCTCGTCACCGACGGTCAGCAGCTCATACACGCCCATGCGCCCCTGGTACCCGGACTGGCCGCACTTGTCGCAGCCCACCGGGTGCCACACGGTCTGCAGCGGCTTGCCCTGCGCGTGCAGCACCTCGGCCTCGGCGGCAGTGATCTCGATCACTTCCTCGCGCTTGCAGTGCTGGCACAGGCGGCGTACCAGCCGCTGTGCCAGCACCCCCAGCAGCGATGACGACAGCAGGAACGGCTCGATCCCCATGTCGACCAGCCGCGTCACCGCCGAGGCCGAGTCGTTGGTGTGCAGCGTGGCCAGCACCAGGTGGCCGGTCAGCGAGGCCTGCACCGCGATCTGCGCGGTTTCCAGGTCGCGGATTTCGCCGATCATGACCACGTCCGGGTCCTGGCGCAGGATCGCGCGCAGGGCCTTGCCGAAGGTCATGTCGATGCGCGCGTTGACCTGGGTCTGGCCGATGCCGTCCAGGTCGTACTCGATCGGGTCTTCCACCGTCATGATGTTGGTGGT
Organism: Cupriavidus sp. FW305-F7; assembly: GCF_058782875.1. Classification (NCBI taxonomy): domain Bacteria; kingdom Pseudomonadati; phylum Pseudomonadota; class Betaproteobacteria; order Burkholderiales; family Burkholderiaceae; genus Cupriavidus; species Cupriavidus sp. FW305-F7. Next base: position 103,681 of record NZ_JBYSYC010000023.1, read on the forward strand.
GCGCGCATCCAGCCGCGACAGCGCCGCATACAGCGTGGTGGTCTTGCCCGAGCCGGTCGGCCCGGTCACCAGCACGATGCCGTGCGGCTGGCGGATCAGGTGGTCGAAGCCGCGCAGCGTGCCGGGCGCCATGCCCAGCTTGGCCAGGTCGAGCCGGCCCGCTTCCTTGTCCAGCAGGCGCAGCACCGCGCGCTCGCCATGGCCGGTGGGCAGGGTCGAGACCCGCACGTCGACCGGGCGCCCGCCCACGCGCAGCGTGATGCGGCCGTCCTGCGGCAGGCGTTTCTCGGCGATATCGAGCTGCGCCATGATCTTGATGCGCGAGATCAGCGCGCCGTGCAGCGCCTTTTTCGGCCGCACCACGTCGCGCAGCGTGCCGTCCACGCGAAAGCGCACCACCGACGACGACTCGAACGGCTCGATATGGATATCCGAGGCGCCTTCGCGCGCGGCCTGCGTCAGCAGCGCATTGATCATGCGGATGATCGGCGCGTCGTCCTCGGATTCAAGCAGGTCCTCCACCGCCGGGATGTCCTGCATCAGGCGCGACAGGTCGACCTCGCCTTCGACCTCGCCCACCACCTGCGCGGCGCTGCCGGCGTCCTGGCGGTTGTAGGCGTCGGCCATGGCGAGTTCCAGTGCGTCGGGCTCAAGCACGCGCAGCCGCAGCGCGCCGTGCACGCGCGCGACCTCGGCCAGCGCGGTCGGGGACGTGGCACGGGTCACCCAGACTTCCAGTCCGTCAGGGCGCTGGTGCGCGACCAGCAGCGGCGCCTCGCGCGCAAAGCCGTACGAGACCAGCCGCGCGGCCATCGGCGAGGGCGGCTCCAGGGTCTCGGCCGGCGCGCTGGCGCCGGCGGGCAGGGCAGTTTGGACTTCGCTAGCCATGTCGGGGCCTAGTTCTGGAACGCAGACTCGCCGCGCAGGCTCAGCGGCTGGGGTGCGTTCGCCGGTGCTTGCGGCAGCTGCTGCGGTGCCGGCTGCACGGGCTGTGGCTGGCCCGGCACGCCGGGCTGCGGGGCATTCTGCGGAAGGGGCTGCTGCAGGGGCAACGGGGCGGCAACCGGGCCGTTTGCACGCGGATCGACGAACGGCGTGGACGGAGCCTCGGCCGGCGGCAGCAACGGCGTGTTGGTATCACGCATCATGATGTTAGGCGAAACAAAGCCCTGCTGCTGCGCGCGCATATAGTCGTAGCGGTCCTGCGTCAGGCGGTCGGTGGCGCCGGCCGTGCGCATCACATAGGGGCGCAGGAACACCAGCAGGTTGGTCTTGGAGCGGTTCTTGTTCTCGTAGCGGAACAGGCCGCCGATCCATGGGATGTCGCCCAGCAGCGGCACCTTCTGCACGCCGTCGCCGTATGAGTCCTCGATCAGGCCGCCCAGCACGATGATCTGGCCGTCGTCGACCAGCACATTGGTCTCGATCGAGCGCACGTTGGTGGTCGGGCCCTGGATCAGGTTGGCGGTGGACTGCACCACCGACGACGATTCCTGGAAGATCTGCATCTTCACCAGCCCGCCGTCGGTGATCTGCGGCTTCACGCGCAGCGTGATGCCCACGTCCTTGCGGTCGAAGGTCTGGAACGGCGTGACCGACGCCGCGCCGCCGGTCTGGGCATAGGAGCCGGTGGTGATCGGGATGTTCTGGCCGATCAGGATCTTGGCTTCCTCGTTCTCCAGCGTGATCAGGTTCGGCGTGGACAGCAGATTGACGCTGCCGTTGGAGCCCAGCGCGCGCAGCAGCGCGCCCAGCCCCATCGCCTTGTTGACGATGCCCAGGTTCAGGCCGCCGACGTCCTTCACGAACCCTTGCGCCGCGGCGATGGCGGCGCCGCGGTTGGTGTCGGCCAGCGCCCCGGCCAGGGTCAGGTTCAGGATGTTCTGTCCGCCGGTGCCGAAGTTGGTGCCGGCAAAGACGTTGTTGTTGCCGCTCGACGAGCTGATCAGGCCCTGCCACTGGATGCCCAGCTCGCTCGCCTGGGTGGAGGTCACTTCGACGATCATCGACTCGATGTAGACCTGCGCGCGGCGCGCGTCGAGGTCGTCGATCACGCCGCGCAGGTTGCGGTAGACCGGTTCGCTGGCGGTGATGATGAGCGAGTTGGTGGACTGGTCGGCCTGGATGATGCCGCCGGTGGCCGGCTGGGTATTGGTGCCGAACGACGCGGCGAAGGCCGAGTTGCCATAGGCGCCGCCGGAGCCTCCCGCCGCGCCGGTGCCGCCCCGCATGCTGGCCTGGGTGCCGGTGGCGCCGCCGGTGAATTGCCCGCCGGCCGGCGTCGAGACATTGGTCATGCCCCCCGCGCCGCCGATGCCGCCGGCCTGCCCGCCGGGCTGGGTGGCGCTGGCAAAGCTGCTGTCGGCGGCGACAATGGCGCGCAGCGTGGCCGCCAGCTTGATCGCATCGGCGTTCTTCAGCGGCACCACCCAGATATTGCCGGGGCGCGCATAGGGCTGGTCGAGCTTTTCGATCAGCTGGCGCGCCTGCTGCAGCCGCGCGCGGCTGGTGGCGCGGATCATTAGCGAATTGCTGCGCGGCTCCGCCACCACCGAGGTGCGCAGGCTGGCGTCGACGCCCGGTGCGCCGCCGCCGGTGGCGCCCGCGGCGCCGGGGTCGAGCAGCTTCTGCAGCACCGCCGCGGTATCGCTGGCCAGGGCGTGCTTGAGCGGCACCAGCTCGACCTCGCCCGAGGCCGGCGCATCGACCGCGGCGATGATGCGCGCCAGCCGGCGCAGGTTGTCGGCGTAGTCGGTGATGACAAGCGTGTTGTTGGCCGGGTAGGCGGTGATGGTGTTGTTGGGCGCGATCATCGGCCGCAGCACCGGCACCAGGTTGTTGGCCGATTCATAGTTCAGCCGGAACACCTGCGTCACCACCTGGTCGCCGCGGCTGGGGCTGGCGCCGATCACCGTGGGCGAGCCCTGCAGCTTGGCGTCGGCCTCGGGCACGACCTTGGTGAAGCCGTTGCTCTCGACCATGGCATAGCCCTGCATGCGCAGCACCGAGCCCAGCGTCTGCAGCGCCTGCGCGCGCGAGACCGGCTGCTCGGTGACCAGGTTGACCGTGCCTTTCACGCGCGGGTCGATCACGAAGTTCTTGCCGGTGGCCTGGCCGACCGCCTTGACCACCGAGTCAAGGTCGGCGTTGACGAAGTTCAGCACCACTTGGTCGCGGTTGGACGGCGTGATGTCGGGCGGCGCGGGCGGGGTGCCGGTGCGCGCGCCGGGCTGGGCCCACAACGGCGCGGGCGCCAGCAGCGAGAGCCCGCACAGCAGGGCCACGGCGCGGGCGCAGGCGGTGTGGAAAACAGGTCGGATGGCGTGGGTTTTCATAGTCATTTCCGGGCGCTCCTGGATTGGCCAGGCATCAGAAGCGCAGCCTTGTCACATGGTTGTCTCGTCGTCCCAGCAGGCTCAGCAGGCTGGTCAGTTGCGTTGCCGCTTCGGGCTCGGCGTGCGCGGTGCCCTCGAAGCGCGCCTGCCGCCCCAGCGTGCCGCTGCCCTCCAGGTGCAGCGGCCCGGCGATGGTGCTCAGCTGCAGCTTGCCGCCACCCTCGCCGGTCCAGTCGATTTCGGCGCGGTAGCTGCCCAGCGGGCGCAGCCGGCTCACGGCCGACGACACCTGTTCGATGCGCAGCGTCATATGGCCGCGCATGCCCTGGCCCGAAAAGCGTCCCTGCAGCGTGGACCAGTCCACGCGCATCAGGCCGTCCGGGCGCAGCGTATTGAACGGCGCGCCGATGCCTTCGAGCAGCGCCGCGGGCAGCCGGATGGCGCCTGCCTGCGCACTCCAGCCGCCGGGGGTCACGGTGATGGCGACCGGCGCGGCCATGGCCTCGGAGTGGCTCACCACCAGGCGCGCGCTGCCGCCCAGCAGCGGCCAGAACGCCAGCGTCCATTGCAGCCGGCCGGGCAGCACGGTCGCGGTCTGGCTGCCGGCGCCGGCCGACAGCGCCAGCGTGGCGCTGCCATGCCAGAGCGAGCCGCTGGCATCGGCCAGCAGTACCCGTCCCTGCGTCTGCGTGGCCACGCGCGCGGCGATCCATGCCGCCGGCAGCATCGCCACCACGGTCACCGCGGCGCTCGCTAGGCCAAGCCCCAGCCAGCGCAGGCGCCGCCATGCGGCCGGCTGGCGCAGCTTGCGGCGCGGCAGGCGCAGCGTTTCCAGCCGTACCATCAGCTGCGGCCGCCCGGACCCTGCAGGGTCGCGCTGACGTTCACCAGCGCCGTGGCGCCGACATAGACGATACGGGCGTCGATCACCTTCATGCGCTGCTGCTGGCGCACGTCCTGCAGCCAGCCGCTGACCGCGCCGAACGGCACCTTGTCCAGCTGCACCTGCACGCTGTTGTCGGCGCCGGCGGCCAGCCGGGTCGCCTTCAGGCCGTGCTGGCCCAGGCTGTCCTGTAGCGCTTGCGTGAGCGCGTCGCCGCGCAGCGATGGCGCCGGCGTGGCCTTCAGGCCGCGGGCTTCCTGCGCCAGGGTTTCCATTTCGGCCAGGTCGGCGCGCAGCTTGGGCAGGTTGCGCGCTAGGCGCTCGCGGCCGTCGGCGGCCGGCTCCCACAGGACCAGGTAGCCGATCACCAGCGCCAGCACGGCGCCGCCGCCGCCCAGGATGGCCTGTTCGCGCGGGTTGCGCGCCGACCAGAAGGCGTTGAAGCGCTCCTGCCACGCCTGCGGCACGGACGGGCGCAGCCGCGCCAGGCGCGTGCGCAGCGCAGAGGTCGCGCCTGGCCGGCTGGCGCGTGGCGTCTGGCTTCGGGCTGTGTCTTTCATGGGGTTCATGCTGGTGGGCCCGCTTACAGGCCGGGCCTGACGGTCCAGCGGGAGCCGGGCGTCACCGGGGTGCCTGCGCTGCTGCTGGTACTGCCAGCGGCACTTCCGGCCTTGTCTTCTTCCATCTGCAGTCCGGCTTGGCGCGCGGCGCTGCGCAGCCCGGCCGTGTCCGTGCCCGGCTTGAGCGTCACCACCAGCATGCGGCCGCGGTACTCCAGCGCCTGCAGCGCGTCGGGCGGCAGCCTGCGCGCGGCCTGGGCAAAGCGGTCGGCCAGCGGCAGGAAGTCTTCCGGCGTGCTGCGGCCGCTGGCGGTGCGCAGCTGCTCGACCTGCCGCCGCATCTGCAGCGGCGCGTCGAGCACGGTCTGGATCTGCGGGAAGGCGCCGTGCAGCGCCTGCAACTGCGCGGCTTCCAGCCGCTGCTGCTCGCGCCGCAGCAGCAGCCAGTGCGTGTTCATGCCAATGACCTGGACCAGCACGATGCCCGCCAGCAATGCCAGCGGCACGCGCCATGCCACCAGGTTCCAGCGGTCGGCACGGCCCTGCGCGAATTCAAACTGCGCCAGGTCCAGCGCCGGCTCGCGCAGGCAGTCCTGCGCGCCTTCGATCCACAGCTGCCAGCTGGTGCGGGCGGCCTGGCGCAGGTCGGGCACCGGGGCCGCGGCGGCAGCGTCGGCATCGGCATACCAGGTGCCGGCAGGCGCAAGCGCCTGCCACGCGGCCAGGGCATCGTCGCCCAGCAGCAAGCCGTAGCCGGCGTGGGCGCCGGTGCGCACGGTCAGTTGCCACTGGCGCGCGGCGTCGGCGGCGGTGGCGGGCAGTTCGCCGCTTAACGCATCGCTCAACTCGCCGCTCCGGGCGAGGGCGCTGGCGGCGGCTTCGACCACCAGCGTGGCCGCCGGTGGCGGCGCGTCGGTGCTCGCCAGTGACGGCTCGGTGCTGGCTTGCGCGGCGGCGGCCAGCGGCACGCACAGCTGCGCGGCCAGCACATGGCGGCGCCGGTGGCGGTGTTCGGCAAAGGCGTCGAGCACGGCGCGCAGCCAGGCGCGGTCGGCCACCATCAGCAGCCGCTGGCGCGATCCGCGCGCGGCGCTGCCGTCCAGGGCAGGGCCCACGCCGATATGGCACGGCTGCGCATCGGTGGCGAGCGCGTCCTCGACCAGGTTGGGCAGCGCCTGTTTCAAACGGGCGGGCGGCAGCGGCGGCACGCTGGCGGTGGTCAGCAGTACGTCGCTGGCGGCGAGGATCAGCACCAGGCGCTCGGCCGCGGGCAGGTCAGCGATGCGGGCGTGGCCTTCGCGCAACACTTCCGGTGCCGCACGGGCCTGGCCACGCCGCGCTGCGTCGGCCGTGGCCGTGCGCACCAGCGCGAACGGCAGGGTGCCGAACTGCCACGGTTGCGGCTGGTCATGCGGCCGGTGCGGCAGGCGGACGTACAGGGTGGTGCTCAAGGTTTCCTTGCTTTGGCGTCAGTGGAACGGCTCGGGCAGGCGCATGGCCGGTTGGGATGCGCCCTGGATCGCCCCGGAGTCAGAAACTTGCCGGGGCGCGGGGATGCCGGCGGGCGGCCAGGAAGGCCGGACGGCGGCGGGTGGGCTGGGGCCACGCTCGCGCCAGCGCCGCAGCATACCTTGCCTGTGTGACTAAACCGCGTCAATACCATTCTCCCCGGTTGCTTGCGCGTGCAAATTCGGCCTGTTGCCTGGTTTGGTGGGCGCCGCTCAGCGCAGGTCCGGCAGCCGGTCCGCATCCTGGGTCCAGACCACGCGGGTGGTGTTGGCCGTGCCCAGCGGCTCGCCGCGGAAGATCAGCGACACCTGCAGCCGGGTGGCGCGCTCGTGCCGCACCAGTCCGTAGACCAGGAAGTAGTGCGTGCGCACGTCGAGCAGGTTGCCGAGGTTGGCGGCATCCGCCTGCGGCGCCACCGCGGCCAGCTGGGTCTGCAGGTTGCCCAGGTTGTTGAAGTAGGCGCGGTCGCGCTGGCGCACCAGTTCGCGCGCGCGCTCCAGCGGCAGCTTGTCGATGACCGCAGCCAGCACCTCGGCCTCGGCGGTGTTGGCGTTGACCAGCGTGCGCTCGGGCAGCACGGTAACAAAGGGCTCCAGCACCGCCACCATCTCCGGCGTGTAGCCGGGCAGTGCCATCAGCCCCTGCACGCTGTCCAGCGGGCGCGGCGCCGGCTGGCCGCTGGCATTGCCGCCCTGCGCGGCCTGCAGCATGTAGCGCGCCGTGTTCTCGGCCAGCGCCGGGTTCAGGCCGACCGTCTGCAGCAGGCGGCGGTATGCGGCCTGCGCCGCCGGGTCGACCGAGGCCGCGCGGCCTGCCTGGCCGCCTTCGCCGCCAGTGGCGGTCCACACCACCAGGTTGGCCAGGTTCAGGCGCGCCTGCGCATCCAGGATGCGGCCCGACAGGAACGAGGTCTCGCCCGCGACATCGGTGCGCAGTGCCGCGCCGAGGAAGTCCGACAGCCGCGTCTCGGCGATCGGCACCGCCCACGGCTCGCCCAGTTCGTCGACATTGGTGCGGCGCTGGTCGTCGCGCAGGATCAGCCGCGCCCAGTCCACGGCGGCACGCTCGATCCAGGTGGCCTGGGCCAGCAGCCGCTGGTTCTCGATGGCGCGGATCTGCACCTGCTGGCGCCACAGCATGCCGGACACCACCACCACGGCCAGCGTCACCATCAGCAGCGCGGTGACCACGGCCGCACCGCGCGGGCGGCGGCGCAACGGCACCAGGCGAGGCGGGCGGCCGGCTTGCCTCATAGCCCGGTCATGCAGATCTTCTGGAACTGCCGCGGCGCATCGCCATCGCCCATGCGGGCGAAGATGGTCAGTTCCACTGCGCGCACCGCGGTGTTGGGCTGTGCCGCGCCGGGCGCGGAGGCGGCCACGGCGCTGGCGGCATTGCCCGCGAACAGCACGTTGCGGATGCGCCCGCTGTCGGCCTGCCAGCCGGCGGGCTCCACCCATGCGCGCATGCTCATGCCGTCCACGTCGGCCAGCACGCGCCGCACCTGCGCGGTGTTGCCGCCGCCCTGGCGCAGGGCCAGCAGCGCCGACTGCAGGCCGGCCCTGCTGTTCACCGGCGGTGCCGCCACGCGCACCAGGGTATTGCCGTCGAGCTGGTACGACAGCACCTGCCAGGTAGGCGGCTGGCCTTCGTCGCGCCGGTCGCGCACCAGCAGCAGCCGATTCTGGCCGATCTCGACCGGGCTGGCCTGCAGCAGCGTGGGGTTGGCCAGGTGCTCGCAGTCGGCCTGGAGTTGGCCGTAGAGCACTTTCAGCGCGTCCAGGCGCGCGTCGTGGTCGGTGAGGCGCTCGCGGCTGCGCGTCAGGCTGTCCAGCGCGCGCCAGCCGATCACCGCCATCACCGCCAGCAGCGTGATGGCGACCAGCATCTCCAGCAGCGTGAAGCCGCCGGGCCGCCTTGGGCGGCGGCGCTCAGAGCACGTTGCGGGTTTCATTGGGGACTATGGTGACCAGCCACGCCAGGCGTACGGACTTGTCCGTGGCGGACGGGTAGACCGCGATTTCGACGCGGCGGAAAACGGGATTGGGCGTGCCCGAGACGGATTGCTCGCAATACAACGGCGTGCCGCCCTGCGGGCAGGCATAGCCGCTGACGCCGGGCTCGGGCCAGGTCTTGGCCAGGCGCAGCGCGGCCAGGTGATTCTCGGCACTCCACTCGGCCAGCATGCGCGCCTGCAGCGACGCGCTGGCATCGACCATCGAGCCCATCGCCCGCATTGCCGCGGTCAGCGCGACCGCCAGGATGGTCAGCGCCACCAGCACTTCGATTAGCGTAAAGCCGGCGTTGCGCCCGCGCCGGGCCGGCCGCGGCAAGGAGCGAGGGCAGGGTTTCATGGCGTGCTGGCGAAATAGCGGCCGCTGCCGTCGCCGGCAACGTCCACGCGGATATCGCCGCGCACCAGGATCAGCCGCTGCGGGGCATCGATCAGCTCGCGCCCGAAGATCAGCCGGGGCGGGCTGCTGGTCCCGGTGCTGCGGCCCCCTTCGGCCACGATCACCTGGTCCAGCGCCAGGCGCCAGTGGCCTGGGGCAAACACGTCGGTACGCATGGGGATCCAGCCATTGGGGGTCAATTCCAGGAAGCGCCAGCCGCTGGCATTGCCCTCCCAGGCGAGCGGGCGGGCGCCAAGCTGTGCCTCTTCCTGCGCCAGCTCGAACAGCCGCGCGATGCGCTGGCCGTCGTCTAGCACGCGGCCCCGTTCATTGGGCGAGGCGTTGACCGCCACCAGCGAGATCACGATGCCGGCGATCACCATGACCACCAGCAGCTCTAGCAGTGTAAAGCCGCGGCGCCGGGGGCCGGTCGCGCGGCGGCGCGGCGCCGTGGTCATGGTTGCAGGGGGGGGGCGGCGGGGCGGTGCTTATTCCCAGTTGCCGATGTCGGCGTCGTTGCCGTTGCCGCCGGCCTGGCCGTCGGCGCCGAAGCTGAACACGTCGATCTCGCCGCGCACGCCCGGGTTCAGGTACTGGTACGGATGGCCCCAGGGATCCTTGGGCAGCTTTTCCAGGTAGCCGCCGCCCTTCCAGTTGTTGGGCACGGGCTCGGTGGTGGGCTTGGCCACCAGCGCGGCCAGGCCCTGCTCGGTGGTGGGGTAGCGGCTGTTGTCCAGGCGATACAGCTTGAGCGCCTGCATGATCGACGAGATGTCCTGGCGCGCGGCCACGATGCGGGCCTCGTCCGGACGGCTCATGATCTTGGGCACCACCAGCGCCGCCAGCACGCCAAGGATCACGATCACGACCATGATCTCGATCAGGGTGAAGCCACGCGCACGGCGGGCACGCACGGAACGGGCGGGGCTGGCAATCTGGGAAGTGAATCTGCGCATCGTCAGTGGACCTCTTGGCTGGAATGGCTGGGCCCGCACCGGTTGGGGGGCGGCGGGCCGGGTTCGCCAGTCAGTATAACCGGCGCCACATGACTGTTTTATGGGCGGCCCCTTCGGCACCTCAGCATTGTCTGATCCGGATCACAGTTACTGAGGACGGGCATCCGGCAGGGAAATAACTTGCATCCTGGATGCATCTTTTTTAAGATGGCGACACGATGCAACTGACCCGCTTTTCCGACTATGCGTTGCGCCTGCTGATGTACGTCGCCCGTGGCGATGGCAGCCGGCCGATCACCATTGCCGAGGTGGGGCAGCAGTTCGGCATCTCGCACAACCACCTCGTCAAGGTGGCGGCGCGGTTGTCGAAGTTGGGCTGGATCAGTGCCACGCGCGGCCGCCACGGGGGCCTGCAGCTGGGCCCCGGCGCCGAGCGGCTGACCATCGGCACCATCCTGCGCGAGCTGGAAGGGCACAAGGCGGTGATCGACTGCAACAACCCGCCCTGTGCGCTGAACGGCAACTGCCGACTGAAGCGCGCGCTGGACGTGGCCGAGCAGGCTTTCTACCGCGCGCTGGACGACGTCACGCTGGCCGATGTCACCGGCAGCCAGACGGCCGAGTCGATCATCCGCCTGCATCGCGATTTCCTGAACCGGCATTCGGCCTGAGCGGATCCTGTCCGCCCCGGGCCGGCGAGAGCCGGTTTTATTTTGAGCAAAAACATGCATTTTATTTGCATGATTTAAAACGGAGTGTTTCCTGATGCTGTCCGCCGCTTCCCGCCCCTATATCGATGCAAGCGTCCCCGTGCTGCGCGAGCACGGCCTGGCCATCACCACGCATTTCTACCGCGAGATGTTCGCGGACCGGCCCGAGCTGACGCAAATGTTCAACATGGGCAACCAGGCCAACGGCAGCCAGCAGCAGTCGCTGGCCTCGGCCGTGTTCGCCTATGCGGCCAATATCGATAACGCCGCGGCGCTGGGGCCGGTGCTCGAGCGCATCGTCCACAAGCATGCGGCCGTGGGCCTGACGCCCGCGCACTACCCGATCGTCGGCCGCCACCTGCTGGGCGCCATCTCCGCGGTGCTGGGCGAGGCCGCCACGCCGCCGCTGCTGGCCGCCTGGGACGAGGCCTACTGGCTGCTGGCCGGCGAGCTGATCGCCGCCGAGGCGCGCCTGTACCAGCGCACCGGCGTGGCCGCCGGCGAGCTGACGCCGGTGCGCGTGGTGCGACGCGAGGCGCAGGGCGACCAGGTGGTGGCGCTCACCCTGGCTGCCGCCGACGGCCAGCCGCTGCGTGCGTTCCGCCCGGGCCAGTACATCAGCGTCGAGGCGCGCCTCGACGATGGCCAGCGCCAGCTGCGCCAGTATTCGCTGTCGGCCGAAAGCGGGCTGCCGACCTGGCGCATCTCGGTCAAGCGCGAGGCGGGCGACCGCACCACCCCGGCCGGCGCGGTGTCCAACTGGCTGCACGCCAACGCCCAGGAGGGCACGGAACTCAAGGTGAGCGCGCCGTTCGGCGAGTTCACGCCGGCGCTCGACGGGCGCCGTCCGCTGGTGCTGCTATCGGCCGGCATCGGCATCACGCCGATGCTGTCGGTGCTGCGCACGCTGGCCGCGCAGGGATCGCAGCGCCAGGTGCTGTTTGCCCATGCCGCGCGCGATGGCCGCCACCACGCCCATCGCGCCGACCTGCAATGGGCGCGCGAACGCCTGCCGCAGCTCGCCACGCACATCAGCTATGAAACCCCGCAAGCGGGCGACGTCGCCGGCCGCGACTACGACCACGCCGGCACAATGCCGGTGGCCGAACTGCTGCGCCAGCCCGACCTGCAGCGCTTTGTTGACGGCAGCTTCTACCTGTGCGGACCGCTCGGCTTCATGCAGGAGCAGCGCCATGCGCTGGTCAGCGCGGGCGTGCCGGTGGCGCATATCGAGCGCGAGGTGTTCGGGCCGGACCTGCTGGACGACCTGCTCTAAGCGTCGGCGGGGCGGCACCGGCACGGCAGACAGTGTCATGGGGCTCTGGTACGCTTGGCGCGTCTGCGCTCACGCGCCATTGCCCGCCTTGTGGGTATCCAGGTCCCGATCCCATGCAACTGTCCCTCCGGCCTTCGCTCCGCTTCGATGCCTCCGCGCCCTGGCTGTCGCGCCTGGCCAGCCTGGTGTTGTTCATAGCGCTATGTGCGCTTGCCACCTACTGGGTGCTGACCTTCAGCGCGATGCGTACCATCCCGGTGCCGCAGAACGCGCGCGTAGCCCAGACCGAGGCGGTCGAGACCGGCGCGGTCGCGACGCTGTTTGGCGGCTCGGCGCAGGGCGGCCCGCGCGACGTGCAGCTGATCGGCGTAGTGGCCGAGGTGGATGGCGGCGCGGGCGCGGCAATCGTGTCGATCGATGGCGGCCCGCCCAAGGCGGTGCGCGCCGGCGCCGAGCTGTCGCCGCAGATCCGGCTGGCGGAGATCCGCCAGCGTGCGGTGGTGATCGAGCGCGGCGGCGTGCGCCAGGAAATCGTGCTGCCGCTGCAGGCCGGCGCCACGCGCGGCGCACCGGCAGCGGCCGGTGCCTTGCCCACGCCGCCCGCCGGCGCCGCGGCACCGATGGCAACGCCGATGCCGCCCCCGGCGCCGGTCGTGAGCCAGCAGCCGCAAGGCCAGGCGCCTGCGCAGCAGGCCCAGCCCGCGCAACCGCAGCCGCAACCGGTCGATCCGCGCCAGTACCAGCCGTTGATGGCACCGCAGGCGGCCGGCGAAGACCAGCTGGCGCCGAAGGACTGATACAGGGCACCAAATATTCGCGCTTGCTTGCGTTCCCTTACGGCGCGCGGGCCTTTCTGTGAGCCGGGTAACATCGTATTAAAAGCGCCAACTTCCCCGCATCGTCTGCGTTCTAATCCGTACATGCCAAACGTGATGAAAAGGAGCAAGACATGCAACGCAATCACAAGCCGCAGATCCTGAAGCAGTTCCTGGCCGCATCGGCCGCCCTCCTGGTCGCCGGTGGCGCATTTGCCCAGGCCAGCGCCCCTGCCGCACCCGCTGCGCCGGCCGGCAAGCCCGGCATGGGTCAGCATCACCACCACGGTGGCGGCATGTGGATGAAGTCGATCGATACCGACGGCGATGGCGCGATCTCCAAGGCGGAAGCCGACGCCTGGTTCAACAAGCTCGACACCAACCACGACGGCAAGATCGACAAGGCCGAGATGGATGCGCACCGCAAGGCCGCCATGGCCGAGCATCATGCGCGCATGCAGGCAGCCTTCGACGAGAAGTTCAAGGCGGCCGACAAGAACGGCGACGGCGCGCTGACCAAGGCTGAGGCCAATGCCGGCATGCCGCGCCTGGCCAAGCGCTTCGACCAGCTCGACGCCAACCACGACGGCAAGCTGACCCGCGACGAAATCCGCGCCGGCATGGAAAAGATGCACCGCGAGCACTCGCAGCGCGGCGACCGCGGCCCGCGTGGCCAGGGGGCTCCGGGCAGCCAGCCGGCACCCGCGGCACCGGGCTCTCCGTCTACCAGCGGCGGCTGACCGGCCCTGGCAGGGCCGCGCCAGCGGACACTGCCAGCGACGCCACCAAGCGCGCGAGCCTTAGGGTTCGCGCGCTTTTTCTTTGCCTGTCCGCCTTGTTCGTGCACCAGGAAGAATCTGACCTCGCTCGCAAACGCCCGTAGAATGCCGCTTCCCTGTTTGCCGGGCTTGGCACCATCCTTGCCTGCTTCCGGCCGGCGGGGCGCGGCCGCGATTCGCGGAGGCGCCACCGCACAGGTTTGCCCAGCCCGACCGGCTGCCGCGCGAGTGACCGATAAGGCTGTCAGCTCATCAGAAGCGGCCCTGTATCGGACGTAATTGCACAAAAAATTGCGTACTTGTGCACGGCTTGCTAAATTTGCGCAAAAAAATTGCCAATAAACATATTGCGGAGCAACAATATCGTGAGCAAGGTGGAGTTGGACAAGATCGACCGGAAGATCCTGGAAGTGCTGCAGACCAACGGCCGGTTGACCAACCTGGAAGTGGCCGAGCGCGTCAACCTGTCGCCCAGCCCCTGCCTGCGCCGCATCCGGCGGCTGGAGGAGATCGGCGTGATCCGGCAGTACGCAGCGCTGCTGGAGCCCAACAAGATCGGACTTGGCCTGCTGGCCTATATCAATGTCCGGCTGGAAAAGCATGGCGGCGCGCCCAAGGGCAAGGCACCGCTGGACCTGTTCCGCGCCTCGATCGCGGTCTGGCCGGAGGTGGCCGCGTGCCACGCCATGACCGGCGAAATGGACCTGCTGCTCAAGGTCTACGTGGAAGACATGGAGCACTTCGCGCGCTTCATGCAGGAACAGCTGCTGGCGCATCCGTCGGTGATCGACGTGCGCTCCAGCTTTGCGCTGGAAAGCATCAAGGACACCACGGCGCTGCCGGTGGGTGGCGCGGCCTGATGCGGCAAACCTGAGGCCGCAAACAAAAACGGCGCATCGATGCGATGCGCCGTTGGCGTGGAATCCGCAATAAGCGGACCCCGCGGAGCTCAGGCGGTGTGCTTCTGCGGCATCATGGTGCGCCAGAAGCGCAGCCCGAAGCGGCGCGCGTCACGCAGGTTGCGGCGCACCGCGTAGTCCAGGTCGGCGAGCTGCTCGTCCAGCGCTTCAGTCAGGCGGCTGGCGGTGTCGGCCGGCGGCAGTTCCAGGTAGGCATCGGCCTCGCCATAGGCGTACTGGACCTTCATGCCGGCCTTCTTGGCAATGTGCATCATCGCTGCGTTGCGCGACAGGCAGTGCATGTACAGCGTGCGCACATTGGTGTTGCGGCCATGGATCGCGGCACGCTCGAACAGCGCGCTGCCGATGCCGCGACCGCGGGCGCTGCCCGACACCGACACGCCGAACTCCGCCACGCGGCCCTGGGCGTTGTCGCGCAGGTTGGCGAAGTGGCCCACCCCGATCAGCTCGAGCTTGTCGTCGTACACGCCGAACACGCTGTCATGGTCGAAATCGATGCTGTCGACATAGGCTTCGATCACGTGGTCGCCCACGGACTGGCCAAAACGGAGCAGGCGATCCTCCTCGCCCAGGGCGAGGAAATGCTTCAGCAGGCGCGAGCGATGGTGGGCCGCCAGCTCGCGCACCAGTACGGTGGCGCGGTGGGTGGCCTGTGCGGCTTCGGCTGCCTTGCGCAGATCTTCGTCGGTCAGTGCGCCGACGGCCTTGCTCAGTTCGAGCGGATTCACGTTAATTCCTTCCTGGTGCGGTCACAGATAAACATAGCACTGCGTTGGTGTTTTTTCAGGCACTTTTCCCTGCATCGGTGCAGGACTCGGGGAAACACCATCTTGATGCGGAGCCAAAAGTATTGTAGTGGAATTGTCAGTTCGGCGTAAGCTTCCCGCGCCGCAGCAGGCCGTTGTCTCGCCGCAGCACCATTAAAAATCGAATAAAATCAATAGCTTGAAAAAATGTGATGAATTGTTGCCGGACGCCGGATGTGGATTTGGTGCAACGCCACAATTCCGCGCTTTCCCGCAGGTTCGTCTGCTTTCCTTGCCCAGCCGATCGCCTTTGATGACCGAGCCCCCAATCGTTGTGATCTACGCGCATCCCACGCCCAGCCGTTCGCGCGTCAACCGGCCCCTGGCCGATGCCCTGGCCGCGCTGTCGCAGGTACAGGTACGCGATCTCTACCGCAGCTATGTCGACTATGACATCGACGTCGTCGCCGAGCAGCGCGTGCTGTCGGTCTCTGACACCGTCGTGCTGCAGTTCCCGGTGCGCTGGTACAGCGTGCCGGCGCTGCTCAAGCTGTGGCTCGATGAGGTGCTGGAGCCAGGCT
Source organism: Cupriavidus sp. FW305-F7 (assembly GCF_058782875.1). NCBI lineage: Bacteria > Pseudomonadati > Pseudomonadota > Betaproteobacteria > Burkholderiales > Burkholderiaceae > Cupriavidus > Cupriavidus sp. FW305-F7. Next base: position 119,144 of record NZ_JBYSYC010000023.1, read on the forward strand.
GGGCCTATGGCCCCGGCGGCACCGCGCTGCGTGGCAAGTCCTTGCTGGCGGTGGTGAGCACCGGCGGCACAGCCGATTCCTACGGGCCGGACGGCACCCATGGCCACCCGATCGGGGACTTCCTGTTGCCGCTGGAGCAGACCGCCTTGCTGTGCGGCATGAACTGGCTGCCGCCGGTGGTGCTGCACGACGCCAACAATGCCGACGCCCAGGCGCTGGCCGAGCATATCGCCCACGTCTGCGGGCGGCTGGGCACCGGCACCGCGCCGGCGGGGAGGCAGGCATGAACCAGCACGATTTCCTGATTGCGCTGCTGGTGTTCTTGGTGGCGGCGGTGGTGGCGGTGCCGCTGGCGCGGCGCGGCGGCCTGGGCGCGGTGCTGGGCTACCTGCTGGCGGGGGCGGCGATCGGGCCGTTTGCGTTGCGCCTGGTGACCAATGTCGAATCGATCCTGCATTTCTCCGAGTTCGGCGTGGTGCTGATGATGTTCGTCATCGGCCTGGAGTTGGAGCCGCGCAAGCTGTGGGCACTGCGGCGGAGCATATTTGGCTATGGCGGCGCGCAGCTGGCCGCCTGCGCGCTGGTGATTGGCGCGGTGGCGGCGCTGGCGGGCGCGCCGTGGCAGGTGGCGCTGGTGGCGGGCCTGGGGCTGGCGTTGTCGTCCACCGCGATCGCGCTGGCGACACTGACCGAGCGCAACCTCTTCGGCACGCCGGCGGGGGCGGCGAGCTTCGGCATCCTGCTGTTCCAGGACATCGCCGCGATCCCGATGATCGCGCTGTTGCCGCTGCTGGCCACGCAGGGCGCAGAAGGCGCGGGTCCGGGCGCGGCCGGCTGGCTGGCGGCAGGCAAGGCGGTGGCGGTGATCGGTGCGGTGGTGGTCGGCGGCCGTTATCTGGTGCGCCCGGCGCTGCGCTTTATCGCCCGCACCGACATGCGCGAGATGTTCACCGCGTTTGCGCTGCTGCTGGTGGTGGGCATTGCGTTGATGATGGACGCGGTGGGCTTGTCGATGGCGCTGGGCACCTTCCTGGCCGGCGTGCTGCTGGCCGATTCGGAATACCGCCACGCGCTCGAGGCCGACCTGGAGCCGTTCAAGGGCCTGCTGCTGGGCCTGTTCTTCATGGCCGTCGGCATGTCGATCGACTTTGCCGTGCTGGCGCGCTCGCCCTGGCTGGTGCTGGGTCTGGTGGCCGCCTTCGTGGTTGCCAAGACCGCGTTGCTGGCGCTGCTGGCGCGGTATTTCGCCATCGCTCGCGGCCAGCGGCTGCTGTTTGCGCTGCTGATCTCGCAGGGCGGTGAGTTCGCCTTCGTGGTGTTCGGCGTGGCCGGCACCGCCGGCCTGCTGCCGCGCGAGACCGAGGCCCTGCTGGTGCTGGTGGTGGCGCTGTCGATGGTGGCCACGCCCTTGCTGCTGCTGGCCTATGACCGGCTGGTAGCGCCGCGCCTGGGCAGCGGCAAGGCCCGGCCGGACGAGGCCATCACGCCGCAGCACAATCCGGTGCTGATCGCCGGCTTCGGGCGCTTCGGCCAGATCGTCGGCCGCCTGCTGTACACCCAGGGCGTGGGCGTGACAGTGCTGGACCACGACCCCGACCAGATCGAGTTCCTGCGCCAGTACGGCTTCAAGGTCTTCTATGGCGACGCCACCCGGCTGGACCTGCTGGAGGCCGCGGGCATTGCCGACGCGCGCATCCTGGTGGTCGCCATCGACGGCATGGACGAGGGCCTGGAACTGATCGACCGCGTGCGCCAGCGCTTTCCGGAACTGCAGATCTACGCCCGGGCGCGCCATGTGTCGCATGTCTACCAGCTCAAGGACCGCGGCGTGCACCTGTTCGAGCGCGAGATGTTCGAGGGCTCGCTGATGCTGGGGCGCCGCGTGCTGGAGGGGCTGGGCTTCGATCCGGCCGAGGCCCGCAACGTGGCACTGCGTTTCCGGCGCCACAACATCCAGGCGATCGACCGCTTCTATCCGCACTACACCGACCAGAAGAAGCTGGTCTCGCTGGCGCGCCAGGCGCGCGACGAACTGGAAGAGATGTTCCGCCAGGACCGCGAGCAGCGGCGCCAGCGCGAAGAGGCCGAGTGGATGTAAGTGGCAGGGCGACGGGCCAGCGCCGCGTCAGCGCGCGGCCGCGGCCCGGCCGGGCAGGCCGCCTTCGAGCAGGTCGACCACCATCTCGGCAAACGCTGCATAGGACAGCCGGCCGCCCGGCTTGAGCCAGGTGAAGGTCCAGTTGATCATGCCAAAGATGGTCATGGTCAGCGCGGTCTGGTTCTCGCGCGTGACGCGCTCCGGGTAGGCCCGGCGCAGCAGGCGCGAGAAGGCCGCGACCACGTCGCGCTCGCGGCCCAAGATCAGGTCGCGCTGGGTCTCGGCCAGGAACTTGACGTCGTTGATCAGCGCGATATGGCGCGTCTGCGAGGTCTCGTACTCCGCCAGGAAGGCACGTATCAGGTTGCCGAAGGCTTCCTTGTCGGTGCGCGCGTGGCGCTCGGCGTCGGCCTCCACTTCAGTGACTAGCAGCATCAGCCGGCGCGTGTAGCGGTCCAGCAGGTCGAACAGGATCGCTTCCTTGCTCTCGTAATAGTGGTACAGCCGCGCCTTGGAGGTGCCGCAGGCGGCGGCCAGGTCGGCCATCGAGGTGCTGGGGTAGCTGCTGTTGGCAAAGGCGGCGGCGGCCAGGTCCAGGATCTGCTCGCGCTGCGCCTCGAAATCGGGTGCCTTGGTACGGGCCATATTCTCGTTTATTCGCCGCCGGTGCCACCGCTGCCGACATGGCGGCGCAGTTCGCAGGTATCGAGCGAGTCAGCATTGCCGCGCAGCACCAGCTGGCCCATGGCGATCAGCTCGCGGCAGCGCCAGAACACGAACCAGTCGCTGGCCAGCAGACCTTCGATCGCGCCCATCACGCTGCCCACCACCTGCGCCGCGGGCGTCCACTCGGACGGGGCGCGTTCCATGATGATCTCGTCGATGGTGTGATAGGCCGCCGGTACCAGCGTGTTGCCCTTCCAGAGCCGCACGTCGGCGTTTTCCTTGACGTTCTGCTGCCACTCGTAGCCGAGGCGGCCCAGGCGCAGCACCGAGACCGGGGCGATGGTGGAAAAGCGCCGCGCCAGCCGCGCGGGCGTGTACATGCCGATCGCCGCCAGGTTGCCCTGCGCGGGCATTTCAAGCTCGCGCAGGTCCATGGCGACTTCATTGATCCGCTGCGGCGCCTGGTACAGGTGGAATACCACCCGGCGCAGCATCAGCTGGTCGGCCGCGCTCTGGCCGTGCCAGATGGCCACTTCCATGTCGTCCTGGCGCAGCGCCTGGAGCTGGTCCAGCGCCTGGCGCATCTCGGCGCCGAAATCGATGTCGGTATGCGGGGCGACCCGCTGCCAGAAGCCGGAGCGGATCAGGCCGGTGCTGTCGATGTCGGCCAGCGGTCCCACCGCCAGGTCGTCGCGCAGCACCACGACAGGGTCCGGCCGTGCAGCCTGGGCCAGGGCCTGGCGCAGGGTCGTGCCTGCTACATCACCATTGACGACGTGGATATATTGCATGGCCGTGATTGTATATGGGTGGGACGGTTCGCTGGCACCGCCGCGGCGGCGATGCGACAGGCGGGGTCGCCGCCCGCCCGGTCGCTGCCCTGCAAGCATCGCGCCAGCAGGAAGCCGCCTGCCGCCATTGTAGTCACGGCCCGTGCTGGCCAATGTCGGCAATTGTCTGAATACGCACGCGCCGGCGTGCCCGGATCAGCGTTCGTCGTAGCTGACCACTACCCGCGGCGTGAGCGCCCGTGCCTGGCAGGTGAGCACGAAGCCCTTTTCCATCTCCCACGGCTCGAGCGTGTAGTTCTTTTCCATTTCCACCTGGCCTTCCAGCACCTTGGCGCGGCAGGTACAACAGACGCCGCCCTTGCAGGCGTAGGGCAGGTCCAGCCCGGCGGCCAGCGCGGTGTCGAGCACGTTGGCGTCTTCCAGCGGCAGGCGCATGCTGTGCTGCTTGCCGTCGAGCACCACCACCAGTTCGGCGGTGCCGGCATCGTCGGCGTGCGCGGGGGGCGGCTTGCGCCTGGCCTGGGCCAGCGGCACGCCGAAGCGCTCGGCGTGGATGCGGTGCGGGTCGAGGCCCGCATCGCGCAGCGCCGCCTCGGCCTCGTCGATCATCGAGGCCGGCCCGCAGACAAAGGCCGCGTCGATGTCTTCCACCGGGATCAGGGTCTGCAGGAAGGCCGTCACGCGGGCATGGTCGAGCCGGCCGTGCAGCAGGTCCACCTCTTGCGGCTGGCGCGACAGCACGTGGTAGAGCGTGAAGCGCGCCAGATACTGGTTTTTCAGGTCTTCCAGCGCCTCGGAGAAGATGATGCTGTCGACGTTGCGGTTGCCATAGACCAGCGTGAAGCGGCTGTGCGGCTCGGCCAGCAGCGTGGTGCGGACGAGCGACAGCACCGGCGTGATGCCGCTGCCGGCGGCAAAGGCCACGTAGTGGTGCGCCGCGCCAGCATCGAGCGGCACGTGGAAGCGCCCGTCGGGGGTCATCACGTCGATCACCTGGCCCGGGGCGATGGAGTCATGCAGGTGCGTGGAAAAGAGTCCGTCCTCGACCAGCTTGACCGCCACGCGCAACTCGCCGTGCGCGTCGTAGTCCTGCACGGCCGAGCAGATCGAGTAGGAGCGGCGCAGGTCCTTGCCGTCGACCGGCGCCCTCAGCGTCAGGAACTGGCCCTGGGTGAAGCGGTAGGCATCGCGCAGCGTGTCCGGCACCTCGAAGGCGATCGATATGGTGTCGGCGGTCTCGGGGCGCACCTTCGCCACGCGCAGCGGATGGAACTGTGGAGTCATGGCAGCCTGGCTTCGGCCCGGCGGGGCTCAGTAGGGTTTGAAATAGTCGAACGGCTCGCGGCAGTCCAGGCACCGGTACAGCGCCTTGCAGGCGGTCGAGGCAAAGCGCGAGATTTCCTGCGTATGCACGCTGCCGCAGCGCGGGCAGGCCACGACATCCGGTGCGCCCGCGCGGGCGGCGCTAGGCACAAAGCGCAGCGGCTGCGCCTCGGCCGGCATGCCGCACTGGCCCGGCGGCGCAATGCCGAAGGCGCGCAGGCGCTCGCGCGCGGCCGGGGTGATCCAGTCGGTGGTCCAGGCCGGCGCCAGCACGGTGCGGATGCGCCACGGCGCCAGCCCGGCGCCGTCCAGCGCCCGGCCGATGTCCTCGGCGATCTGCGACATCGCCGGGCAGCCGGAGTAGGTGGGCGTGATGACGATCTCAAGCGCGCCGTCGGCGCCGGTCAGGACATCGCGCAAGATGCCCAGGTCGCGGATCGACACCACCGGGATCTCCGGGTCCGGCACCGCCTCCAGCGCCGCCCATGCACGCGCGATGCGGCCATCGATGGCGCGGTCGTTGCGTAGGGGGAGGGCGGCGATGGTCATGTTGGTCAATCCTTTGCGGCGAAGCGGGCGCTTACCATTGCGCGCCCGGATGGGCCCGCGCCAGCCCCTGCATCTCGCCCAGCAGGTAGCTCATGTGTTCGGAGTGCACGCCGTGCTTCCCGGTCGAGACAAAGCGCGTGGCCTGGGGCAGGGTTAGCGTGGCAGCCTGCAGCGTCTCGGCGACGGTGGCATCCCAGGCGGGGCGCAGCGTGGCCGTGATGACGCCGATGCCCTGCGCGGCGGCCTCGGCTTCCACCGCGTCTTCGGCAAAGCACTCGTTCATATAGGGCAGCAGGTGTTCCAGCGCGCGCTGCATGCGCGCGTGCGATGCCTCGGTGCCGTCGCCCAGGCGCACTACCCAGCCAGCCGCGTGGTGCAGGTGGTAACGTGCTTCCTTGACCGACTTGGCGGCGATCGCGGCCAGTTGGTCATCGCGGCTGGCCAGCAAGGCTTCCCAAAGCTCGACCATCAGCGCGCTGTACAAGAAGTTGCGCATGATGGTGACGGCGTAGTCGCGCTCGGCGGCGGCGTTGCCGGCCAGCGGGCCGCGGTGCGGCAACTCCAGCAGTGTCCAGTTGCGGAAGTCGCGCTCGGCGCGCCAGTAGGCGTAGTCGTCCTCATGGTGGGGCAGGCCGGTCAGCTCGCCTTCCAACTCGCCGGCGCGGCCGTACAGCAGCCGCGCCTGGCCGATCAGGTCCAGGCTGATGTTGGCCAGTGCGATGTCTTCTTCAAGCACGGGGCCGTGGCCACACCATTCGGCGTTGCGCTGGCCCAGGACCAGGGCGTTGTCGGCCAGGCGCAGCACGTAGCGCAAGGCCGCGGTGCGCGCCGGCGGCAGGTGATCGAGCGAGGCGGGCACAGTCGGCTGTGGGGACGCGGTCATGGTGCGGGCCTTACATGTGGTTGACTTCGTCGGGCAGCTGGTAGAACGTCGGGTGCCGGTAGATCTTGTCGGCCATCGGGTCGAACAGCTCCGGTTTTTCCTCGGGCACGCTCGCGGTGATGGCCGCGGACGGCACCACCCAGATCGACACGCCTTCCTGGCGCCGCGTATAGACGTCGCGCGCCATGTGCAGCGCCTGCTGCGCATCGGCGGCGTGCAGGCTGCCGCAATGCTTGTGTTCCAGGCCTTGCTTGCTGCGTACGAACACTTCCCACAGCGGCCATTCCTTGCGTTGCATCGATTGTCTCCTCCGCCCTCGGGCGCGGGGTTCAGGCCGCGGCGCGGCTTGCGCGGGCTTCGCGTTCGGCCACCTTGGCGGCGTGCGCCAGCGCGGCCTCGCGCACCCAGGCGCCGTCCTCATGCGCTTTCACGCGGGTGGCCAGGCGCTCGCGGTTGCAGGGTCCGTCGCCGTTGATCACGCGCCAGAACTCATCCCAGTCCAGCGGGCTGTAGTCATAGTGGCCGCGCTCGGCATTCCATTGCAGGCCGGGGTCGGGCAGGGTCACGCCCAGCACGCGGGCCTGCTCGACCGTGGCATCGACAAACTTCTGGCGCAGGTCGTCGTTGGAGATGCGCTTGATGCCCCAGGCCATGGTCTGCGCGCTGTTGGTCGAGGCAGCGTCGGGCGGGCCGAACATCATCAGCACCGGGAACCACCAGCGGTTGACCGCATCCTGCACCATCTCGCGCTGGGCCTCGGTGCCGCGCATCATCGCCAGCAGCGCGTCGAAGCCCTGGCGCTGGTGGAACGACTCTTCCTTGCAGATGCGGATCATGGCGCGTGCATACGGGCCGTACGAGCAGCGGCACAGCGGGATCTGGTTCATGATCGCCGCGCCGTCGACCAGCCAGCCGATCACGCCCACGTCGGCCCAGGTCAGCGTCGGGTAGTTGAAGATCGACGAATACTTGGCCTTGCCGCTGTGCAGCGCGTCGACCAGGTCATCGCGCGAGGCGTCCAGCGTCTCGGCGGCGGAATACAGGTAGAGCCCATGGCCGCCTTCATCCTGCACCTTGGCCAGCAGGATGGCCTTGCGCTTGAGCGACGGGGCCCGGCTGATCCAGTTGCCCTCCGGCAGCATGCCGACGATCTCCGAGTGCGCATGCTGCGAGATCTGGCGCACCAGGGTCTTGCGGTAGGCCTGCGGCATCCAGTCCTGCGGCTCGATCTTGCCGTCGGCGGCCATGCAGGCGTCGAACGCGGCCTGGCAGGCGGCTTCGTCCTGGGGCGCGCTGGCCTGCGCCGCATCAGCGTGCTGGCCGGGCAGGTCAAGACTCTGCGTGTACATATTGTCTCCTCTGGCGGGAATGCCGCTCGGATCGCGGACAGCGACTGGCCCTATTATATATATGCCGACCGGTCGGTCAATTTAAGGGAAAGCCCGCTACCGTGACCCGTGCTTGATCCTGCTCGCCACGTGGCGGCTGCCGCACGGGTAGTATCGAAGGCAGGCGGCGTTACCGCCGCCATCCCTTTCCCTGTCAACGGAGGCAATACCTATGACTAGCACGGCATACAGCAAGATCGTGGTGGCGGTGGACGGCAGCAGCACGTCCGACCTGGCGCTGGGCGAAGCCATCCGCGTGGCGGCTCCGGGCGGCGCCACCGTGCTGGCGCTCTATGTCGTGGACACCGGCACGCCCATGTTCGATGCCGGGTACTACGACCCGAGCCAGCTGCAGAAGGCGTTCGAGGAAAGCGGCCAGCGCGCGCTGCAGGCTGCCTCGCAGCGGCTGGCCGCAGCCGGTGTGGCGCATGAAACCCGGCTGGTGACCGAAGCGCCGGTGCCCGGCGACATGGGGGCGTCGATCAACGAGGCCGCGCGCCAGTGGGGCGCCGACCTGCTGGTGATCGGCACGCACGGACGCCGCGGCGTGCGCCGGCTGGTACTGGGCAGCGTGGCCGAGGCGGTGATGCGGCAGTCCACCATGCCGGTGCTGCTGGTGCGCGGCGAGGCGAAGGCCGACTGAATGGCCGATGAAATCACGCCCCCGATCGGGGGCGTCAGGACACTGACGGGATTCAGCCGGCGAAGCGGAAATGGCCGCTGCGCAGCACGATCTCGCGCGCCTCGGTCAGCTCGAACAGGCTTTCGGCCAGGCGCTCGATGCGCTGGCGGTTGCTGGTGAAGGCTGCGACCAGGTCTTCCTCGCGCGGCGAACGCGCGCCGAAATGGGCCTCGAGGGCCTCGGCGGTGACGGAATACAAGGTGGGACTGCCGTTGACCGTCGCAGGGCAGGACAGCGTGAGGCTGGCTGCGCAGTAGGTCGGGAGGCTGCGAGGGAACGTGATGTCGGACATGGCGTGCCTCGTGCTGGCGGCGGGCGTATTCAATCAATATAGGCCATCGCCGCATTCCGTAAAGCCCGGCCAGTCCGCTGGCCGGTCCGGCAACCTTCTTTTTTGGTTCCGCTCAGCCGCTGTGCGCCCGCCGCCGCCCCGGCAGCTTGCGCGCGGCCGCGCCCAGCGTGCGCAGGTCCGCCACCGCGGCATGGGCGGCGGCGATATGCGCGGCGGCGTAGTCGGCCTGTTCCGCCAGGAAGGCGTCGAGCGCGGCAGCGGCTGGTAGCGCGGGGCGCTCGGCGCTGCCGGTAGTGTCTGCCAGGCCCGGCCGCATCGCCAGCTCGGCCAGTTGCGCTTCCAGTTGCGTCAGGAGCATGCGCACTTCAGCACCGGCGGGCAGCGTGAAAACGCCCGACTCCACCCCGGCTCGCACCACGCCGGCCAGCGCGGCCATGCGGCGCGCGCACGCATGCACGCGCTGGTAGGCCTCGGCATAGTCGGGTGCGAGCGCGCCGGCGGCCTGTGCCAGCGTGAGTTCGGCGCGGGTGGAAGCCCGGCCGGCGGCAATGCGCAAGGCTTCCAGCCGCGGCACGGCGCGCGGCGTCGCGGCCTCAGCCACGCGGCTGGCGGCGAAGGCGGCACGCAGGTAGACCGCGTTGACCGCCACCGCGTCGACGGCATGGCGGAACACGCGCGACATTTCCACGCGCGGTGCCAGCACAAAGTAAGTCGCCAGCGCGATCAGGCAGCCGAGCGCGGTGTCGATGCCGCGCAGCGCGGCAAAGTGGCTGCTGTCGACGGCCGGCGCGCCCACCCATGAGAACAGGATCACGGCCGGCGTCAGGCAGAACGCGAATGCCCCGGGCTGCCCGGCGAGGCGGCTGGCATAAGCCCCGGCCAGGAAGGCCGCGCTGATGCCCAGCGCCACCACCGGCGCCGGATGGAGCAGGCCAATCACACAGGCGCACAGGGCGCCCGCCAGCGAGCCCGCAAAGCGTTTCACGGAAACCTGCCGGGTGGTCTGCAGTTGGGGGCTGAGCACCATGATCACGGTCACCGCCACCCAGTAGCCGTGGTCCAGCCGCCACCACTGCGCGGGCACGAGGCTGAGGCTGCCGGCCAGCGCCAGCCGCAGGGCGTGGCGCGTGACCAGGGCATCGCCTGCGGCGTGGTCGGCCAGCCCGCGCAGCATCTGGGCTAGCCCGTGCCCGATGCCGCGCCGCGGCCAGCGGAAGCTTGCGCGCCATCGGTCGAAATCCGGATGGTGCGCCAGGGCGGATAGTGCCGACTGATAGGGGGGCGGTGCGCTGGCATTGGCCACGGGCGCGGTCAGTCGCCGCAGTTCGTGGCGCAGCGCCGCGCTCAACGCCGGCAGGTCGGGCGCGTGCCGCGCCAGTGCCTGGCCGACTTGCTCCCGGGCGTCGGCGACACAGCGCGCGATATGACGCAACGGCGGCTGCATCGGCAAGCCTTGGGCGGCGCCGGCGCGCTCGCGCAGTTCGCCCGCGACGATAAGCAGCGCAAACAGGGCGTCGGCGACACCCACGGCATAGGCATAGTGCAGGAGACTGCTGGGGTCGTGCAGGCTGCGTCGGGCCTCGATGGCCCGGCGCGCGGCCTCGATGCGGTTGCGGATGTCCTGCTTGCAGGTGGCGAGGTCATTGCCGTGGCGGGTGTCGGCGAGTGCCGTGGCGAGCCGGACCAGCGCGTCGTAGGCGGCCACGATCTCGGTGCGCGGCCGGTCGTCGCGGGCCGAAGGGATCAGCGCCAGGCAAGCTAGGCACGCGAACACGCCGCCGCGTAGGAAGTCGAGCCCGCTCTGCAGGGCCTGCACGGCCAGGTCAGGCCCGGCCGCAGGCTGCAGGCACGCGGCCACCAGCACGACATAGAGCAGCTTGGCCGCGAGCGCACTGGCCGGGCCGCGCGTCTCTGCCAGGCCTGCGGCAAGCCCTCCCGCCATCACCACCAGCACGGCCAGCCAGGGCGTCGGCGCCACGGCCGCGCCCAGCGCGCTGGCCACCGCCCCGCCAATGCCGACCGCTCCCAGGCTGGAAAGCCGTGCCGACGCCGTGCCTTGCCGGTCCGCCAGGCAGGCCCAGATCGAGGCCGTGGCCGACCACAGGTAGCCTGCATCCCCGGTCAGCCAGCCAATACCGGCAAGGGCCAGGAACGACAGCGCATAGATGATCCCGCGCCGGAGCAGCATGGGGTCAGGCCAGTAGCGGGCAAGGAGGGCGGAAGCGAACATGCGGGGCCAGGATCCACGCGAGCCAGCCAGGTCGGGCGCCCGTCGTGAGACCACTCTACGATACCGTTTGCTGCGTTGCAACAAAACTGGTTTGTTGCCCACAGCAGCGGCTCGCCGCACCACGTTGGAGCGAGAAAGCCGCGTGGCGAGGCCCCAAGCACGATTGCAGCGCCAGCAGGGGCAAACGTGCACAGGGGTTGTGACCGTTCCGGCGCGAAGGCGAAAAAAAACCCACGCAGGTTGTGCGTGGGTTGGAATCCACCGAGGTGGTGGAGGAGACAGACTCCACTATACCTGGTTTGCTGCGACGCACCAAGCGGTCATGTGTCAATGTCTGACAATACGCACAATGACGTTGTATCGATGCAACAAATTCCGGTTTCCAACGATCGAGCCGTGTCCTAACGGAACAGATAGGCGGCACCTACCGCACACACGATCCCGGCAGCATCGGCCACCAGCGCACAACCGAGCGCATGGCGCGTATTGCGCACATTGATGCTGCCGAAGTAGACCGCGAGCACATAGAAAGTGGTCTCGGTCGAGCCCTGGATGATCGCGGCCAGCCGTCCCTGGAACGAGTCCACCCCATAGGTCGTCATCACATCCACCATCAGCCCGCGCGCGCCGGCGCCGGACAGGATCTTCATCAGCCCGACCGGCAGCGCCGGCACGAAGTCCGTATTGACGCCCAGCTGGGCAAAGCCCAGCGTCAGCCAGCCCATCAGCACGTCCATGCAGCCGGTGGCCCGGAACAGGCCGATGGCTACGAGGATCGCCACCAGGTAGGGAATGATTTGCACGGCGACGCCAAAGCCTTCCTTGGCGCCATCGATAAAGGCTTCATAGACATTGACCCTGCGCAGCGCGCCGCAGACCAGGAACAGCGTGATCAGTGACAGGATGAAGCCGGCGCCGGCCAGTGCCGTCACGCTGCCGACCTGCTCCGGCGGCGCGTGCCGCAGCCAGGCGAACATCCCGCCCAGCAGCGCCGCGACCAGCCCGAACGCCACCAGCACGGCCGGGCGCAGCAGGTTCAGCCGCTGCACCCACGCCACTGCCAGCAGGCCGGCCAAGCATGAGCCGCCGGTGGCCAGCAGCGTCGGCAGGAAGATATCGGCCGCATTGAAACCCACCAGCCCCTGCTTGACCGCAATGGCCTGCCGGATCGCGATCACCGAGGTCGGAATCAGCGTCAGCCCGGCCGTATTCAGCACGATGAACATGATCTGCGCATCGGTGGCGACGTCCGGGCGCCGGTTCAGCGTCTGCAGCTCGCGCATGGCATTCAGGCCGAGCGGCGTCGCGGCATTGTCCAGCCCGAGCAGGTTGGCCGACACGTTCATCATCATCGCCCCCTGTGCCGGATGGCCCTGCGGCACGCCGGGGAAGAAATGGCGCAGCAGCGGGTTCACCAGCCGGGCGAAGGCATCGACCACGCCGGCGCGCTCGCCGATGCGCATGATGCCAAGCCACAGGCTCATCACCCCGGCCAGGCCGAGCGCGATCTCGAAGGCCGTGCGCGCGCTGTCGAACAGGCTCGCCAGCATGGCGGGGAACACGGTGAGATCGCCGCTGGCCAGGCGGACGCAGGCGGCGACAAAGGAAATCAGGAAGAAACCAAGCCAGACAACGTTCAGGGCCATCGGAATGCGGGAAGCGGGGGAATCAAAGCCGGGGAGATCCCTGGCACGGCGTGCAGCTCAGCCGATCACGGCCCCGCGTTCGGCCAGCAGCTCGCGCAGGACCGAGCGGTGGCAGTGCGCCTCATTCTCGCAGTAGCAGCCTACCGAGAAATTGGTCTGGTGCGACAGCGCCGCCAGCAGGTCTAGCGTGCGGCTGGGGTCCGGCGCGGCCATTTCCTTGCGGAAGTGCTGCACGAACGCCCGCCATTGCTTGTCATCGGTGGCCTGCAGCGCCTGGGCCACCAGTTCGGGCGATGGCGAGAGCACGGGATACCAGACATCGTAGAAATCGCGGCTGGCAAACTCGGTTTTGGGCACGCCCCGCGGCGGCCGGCGCACGGTGCCGATGCGCAGGCCTTCATCGGCCGCGCGCGGCGCGCCGAGTCTTACGATTCGGATGGTCATGGAGGATCCCGCTCATGTCTGCCGACGCGAGTGCGTCCGGCTAAAGTCCCAGATCATGAATCATGGTGTCGCGCATGACAAACTTCTGCACCTTGCCCGTCACAGTCATCGGCATTTCCGAGACAAAGCGGATATAGCGCGGAATCTTGTAGTGGGCGATCTGGTCACGGCAGAACGTCCGGATCTCGTCCTCGGTGGCGGACTGGCCGGGTTTGAGCACAATCCAGGCGCAGACCTCCTCGCCGTACTTCTGGTCAGGCACGCCAAAGACCTGCACCGCCTGCACCTTGGGATGGCGGAACAGGAATTCCTCGATCTCGCGCGGGTAAATGTTCTCGCCACCGCGGATCAGCATGTCCTTGACCCGGCCGACGATGTTGCAGTAGCCCTTGTCGTCAATGGTGGCGAGGTCGCCGGTGTGCATCCAGCCGTCGCGGATGGCCTCGCGGGTGCGCTCGTCGTCTTCCCAGTAGCCTTGCATCACGGAATAGCCGCGGGTGCAAAGCTCGCCGGTGGCGCCGGTCGGCACGACCTCGCCGAGGGCGTCGACCACCTTGCATTCCAGGTGCGGCTGCACCCGCCCGACGGTGGCGACGCGCTTGTCCAGCGGATCGTCGGTGGCGCTCTGGAACGAGACCGGGCTGGTTTCGGTCATGCCATAGGCAATGGTGACCTCGGACATATGCATGTCGGCCACCACGCGCTTCATGACCTCGATCGGGCAGGGGGCGCCGGCCATGATGCCGGTGCGCAGGGTCGAGAAGTCGAAGCGGCTGAACTCCGGATGGTCCAGCTGGGCGATAAACATGGTCGGCACGCCATGCAGGGCGGTACAACGTTCCTCGCTGGCCGCCTGCATGGTTGCGAGCGGATCGAAGGCCTCGCCCGGGAACACCATGCAGGCGCCGACCGAGACGCAGGCCAGCACCGACAGCACCATGCCGAAGCAGTGATAGAGCGGTACCGGGATGCACAGTACGTCACTGTCGCCAAGGCGCATCGCCATGGCGACAAAGCGGCCGTTGTTGACCACGTTGTGATGCGTCAGGGTGGCGCCCTTGGGGTTGCCGGTGGTGCCGCTGGTGAACTGGATATTGATGGCATCGTGCGCGGAGAGCGTCGCGGTCACCGCGTCCAGGCGCGCAGTATCGGGTTCGGCCAGGAGTGCATCGTAATTGAGCATGCCGGGCGTCGCCTCGGATCCCATGCGGACCACCCACTGCAGCCGAGGCAGCCGTGCGGCGCGCAGCGCACCCGGCTCGGCCTCGGCCAGTTCCGGCGCCAGCGCCTGCAGGGTGGCCAGGTAGTCGCTGCTCTTGAAACGCGCGGCCGTGATCAGCATGCGCACGCCCGCCTTGTTCAGCGCATATTCCAGCTCCGCCTGGCGGTAGGCCGGGTTGATATTGACCAGGATGGCGCCGATGCGCGCGGTGGCGAACTGAGTCACCAGCCATTCGGGCCGGTTCGGCGCCCAGATGCCGACGCGGTCGCCCGGTTGGATGCCGCGCTGGAGCAGGCCGCTGGCCAGGCGATCGACCTGGTCGCTGAACTCCGCCCAGTTCCAGCGCACGCCATGCTCGCGGAACACCACGGCAGGGCCGTCCGGGTTTGCGGCGACCGAGCGCGCCAGCAGTGCCGGAATCGTCTGATCAGACAGGGGGATGTCGGTGCTGCCGGCGACCAGGGAGAGGCCGGGCGTCACGGGTCGGGTCATCTTGTCTCCTTCAACTGCTCTGCTTGGCATTCGACGCCTATATAGAGGAAGGCGTTTCGGGTTGGGCCAACGCCCACGGCGCCAGCTTAAGCCGAGGCGTTGCTGAATGTTGTCACCAGCGCGACATTTGCGCCCCATGCGCCGCTTTTTCGAGTACTTCGAATTATTTCGCGAAATCGCTTGCCAGTCGGTCCTGCGTCCCTTAATATTCGCCCCCTCGCAACACAACGCAGCGCTGCAAAGCAGACGGGGCGCGGGTTGCGGGGTCGACCGGATAGGTTGGCGCAGCGAAGTTAGCGCGCTGACCGCAGCGAAAAAAGTTGCTGAAACGGTTGACGAAACGAAGAAAGCTCTGCATAATCTCGTTTCTCTGCTGCAGACA